>NZ_JBYTCI010000012.1:0-91317 GCF_058790095.1 Terrabacter sp. FW104-15G4B
GTCGGGGGCTGTCGGGGGTGCCGGGTCGGGTCGTGCTCGTCACGGCTGGGACTCCTTGGCGGTGATCAGGCCGAGCGCCTCGAGCTCGGTCAGGGGGTCGAGCACGCCGCAGCAGCCGAAGGCCGTGAAGCTCTTGCGAACGCGTACGGCGGCGTCGCCGTGCAGGCTCGAGAGCGCGGTGGCGAGCACCTCCGTGTCGCGGCGGGCGAGCATCCCGGCCAGCTCGTGGGCCTCCGCACCGTGGAGCGCCTCGTGGGTGGCGAGAAGCACGTTGAGCAGTCCGTGCATCGGCTCCCCGTCGTAGGAGCCGCGGACCACGTGGTGGAGCCCTCCGGTGAGCTTGAAGGCGAGGCCGCGGAGCACGACCGCATCGAGGAATCCGCCGAGCGTCTCCTCGTCCGGCCATGCCCACTCCGGCGTCGCCCCGGTGCGGAACTTCGCCGTCACGTCGTGCTCGGCGTCGACGGCGGCCGCGATGTCGTCGAGCCCGCGTTCCTGGTCCGCGCCGAGGCCGACCTCCACGACCACGGGCACCCCGGCGGCGAGCACCCGGCGCCACTCCGGCGACCAGCCGAGCTCAGCGGCGGCTACGGCGACACGGCCGTCGTCCCGGAGCGACTCCAAGGCCGTGACGAGCGCCTCTGTCGGGGTTCGGGGGCGCACCACCAGCGCGACCTCGAGGGGGTTCGGCCCCGTGCGCGGGTCGGTTGCGGCGAGGGTCGCCAGCTCGCCCGCCGATGCGGCGGGCACGAGCAGCGGGCCGAGGTGGGCGGCATACGGTCCCCCTCGTCGGTCGAGGTGCTCGGTGACGGCCACGTCGAGAGGGGCGAGGCCGGGAGGGAAGACCGCGGCGTCGTCGACGAGGCGGTCGAAGAGCGGCGCGAACGGCGTCCTTGACATGACCGGGAGCGTACTCCACTGTTGCAATAGCGATACGTCGGCGTCCGTTTATCGGACGCCTCGGCAGAGAGGCCCTCGCCCATGGCGCACTACCAGGCCGTCGGAAGCATTCCGCCCAAGCGGCACACCCAGCACCGTCGCCCTGGAAGCGGCCAGGCTCCGGGCGAGCTCTACTACGAGGAGCTCATGGGCGAGGAGGGCTTCAGCTCGGACAGCTCCCTGCTCTACCACCGCAACATCCCCTCGACGACGACCGGCGCCGCCGTGTGGGAGCTGCCCGACCAGTCCAGCACGCCCAACCACCCGCTGACGCCGCGCCACCTCAAGCTGCACGACCTCTTCGCCGCCGAGGCGGTCCCCGGCACCGACGTCGTCACCGGACGACGCCTCGTCCTCGGCAACGGCGACGTGCGCATCTCGTATGCCGTGGCCGGCGCCCCGAGCCCGTGGTACCGCAACTCGATCGGTGACGAGTGCGTCTACGTCGAGCGCGGTCGGGCCCGGGTCGAGACCGTCTTCGGCGCCTTCGAGGTGGGGGAGGGTGACTACGTCATCATCCCGCGCGCCACGACGCACCGCTGGCTGCCGGTCGCCGACGGCGACGAGCCTCTCCGCGCCTACTGCATCGAGGCCAACAGCCACATCGCCCCCCCGAAGCGCTACCTCAGCAAGTACGGCCAGCTCCTCGAGCACGCGCCCTACTGCGAGCGTGACCTGCGCCAGCCCGACGGCCCGCTGCTGGCCGAGGACGTCGGAGCGAGCCCCGGGGAGGAGACCGAGGTCTACATCAAGCACCGCGGCAACGGTCCCGGCGGCGTCGTCGGGACCATCCACACCCTGCCCTTCCACCCGCTCGACGTCGTCGGCTGGGACGGCTGCCTCTACCCGTACGTGTTCAACGTGCGCGACTTCGAGCCGATCACCGGCCGGATCCACCAGCCGCCGCCCGTGCACCAGGTCTTCGAGGGCTGGAACTTCGTCATCTGCAACTTCGTGCCTCGCAAGGTCGACTACCACCCGCTCGCCATCCCGGTGCCGTACTACCACTCCAACGTCGACAGCGACGAGATCATGTTCTACGTCGACGGCGACTACGAGGCCCGCAAGGGCTCCGGCATCGGCAAGGGGTCGGTCTCCGTCCACCCCGGCGGCCACGCCCACGGGCCGCAGCCGGGCGCGACCGAGGGCTCGATCGGTGCCGAGCGCTTCGACGAGCTGGCCGTCATGGTCGACACCTTCCGCCCGCTCGAGCTCGGCGAGGGAGGCCTGGCTGTCGACGACGGGCTCTATGCCATGTCGTGGTCGAGGGGGAGTCGCCTCGGCGGCCCCGGCGGCGTCCACTCGGAAGGCTGACGGGAGTGAGGGCAGCTGAGCCTGCCTCCCGTGGCGAGTCCTCCCAGACCCTGCACCGCGGCATCCGAGTCCTCGAGCTGCTCGCGGGCGGTGGCGAGGCGGGGCTGACGGTCACCGAGCTCGCGACCGGCCTGGCTGTCGGACGACCGGTGGTCTACCGCCTCGTGACGACGCTCGAGGACCACCACCTCGTCTCGCGGGCCGCCGACGGCAGGGTGCGGCTGGCGCTCGGCATCAGCCGCCTCGCCTCCGCGGTGACTCCGGTCGTGCGGGGCGAGGCGCGGCCGGTGCTGCGCCAGCTGGCCGATGCCGTGGGCGCCACCGCCCACCTGACGATCGCCGAGGGTGACGAGGCTCTCGCGCTCGTCGTCGTCGAGCCGTCGTGGACGGACGTCCACGTCGCCTACCGCTCGGGCGCGCGACACGCGCTCGACCAGGGCGCCGCCGGTCGGGCGATCCTCGCCGGTCGCGCGGGGGAGGGCGGTGTCGTGGGCACCGACGGCGAGCTGCAGGCCGGGGCGCACGGCCTCGCGGTGTCGCTCTGGGCCCGCGGCCAGCCCGCCCCCGGAGGCGTGGAGGCCTCGGTCGGCGTGGTTTCGCTCGAGTCCCTCGAGGCCCGCACGGTCGGTCCCCACCTCGAGCGTGCGGCCCGGGCCCTGCGGTCGGTGCTGCGCTGAGGCGTATGCCGTCAGCCACCGACCGTCGGTGTGCCGAGCAGGCGGACGCCCTCCTCGTCGAGCTGGGCGAGCGCTGCGTCCGTCGTCGCACGGGCGACGCCCGCCGTCAGGTCGAGCAGCACGGTCGTGTCGAATCCCGCGCGCCGGGCGTCCGCAGCGGTGGCCCGGACGCAGTGGTCGGTCGCGATGCCGACGACGTCGACGCGTGAGACGCCGCGCTCCTCGAGCCAGGCAGCCAGGGGAGTGCCTCGGCCGTCGTCGGACCGGCCCTCGAAACCGCTGTAGGCAGCGGCGTGCTCACCCTTTCGGAAGACGGCTTCGACATGTCCGAGGGCACCCGCCAGCCGTGGGTGGAACTGTGCGCCGTCAGTGCCGGCGACGCAGTGGACGGGCCACGACTCGACGTAGTCGGGCGTCTGCGAGAAATGGGGCCCCGGGTCGATGTGCCAGTCTGCGG
Organism: Terrabacter sp. FW104-15G4B; assembly: GCF_058790095.1. Classification (NCBI taxonomy): domain Bacteria; kingdom Bacillati; phylum Actinomycetota; class Actinomycetes; order Micrococcales; family Intrasporangiaceae; genus Terrabacter; species Terrabacter sp. FW104-15G4B. Next base: position 3,388 of record NZ_JBYTCI010000012.1, read on the forward strand.
TGGCGACGACATGGTCGTAGTCGGCGGCGTGCCGGCTCACGTGGTCGCTCACCTGACGGGCCACCTCGGCTCCTCCGGCGACCGCGAGCGATCCGCCTTCGCAGAAGTCGTTCTGCACGTCGACGATCACGAGGGCACGGGTGCCGTCGCGGTGCGCGGATTCGACCATGGGTCAGCCCTCCTCGTAGATGGTGGGGATCACGGGCTCGCCGCGAGAGAGCTGCCCGGCCGCGCGCGGCAGCTCGGCTCGAGACGCCTCGTGGCGCGCGCGTGCCTCGTGCACGTCCTGGTGGTCGACGACCTCACCGGCTCGGACGAGGTCGATCATCAGTGGCCGGTCGTTGCCGTCGTCTCGCGGGTGCTCACCGATCCCGATGACCTCGGCCTGGGCGACGCCGGAGTCGCTGAGCCGGCGCATGGCCCACTTGCGTCCGCCGACCGACATCTTGTCCTTGCTCTTCTTTGCGACGCCCTGCATCCGGCCCGACGCGTCCTCACGCTGGACGAGCTTGTAGACCATCGACGCGGTGGGCGCCCCGGAGCCGGTGACCAGGGCCGTGCCGACGCCGTAGCCGCTGACCGGGCCGGCGGCGAGTCCGGCGATGGCGTACTCGTCGAGGTCGGACGTGACGATGATCCGCGTGTCCGTGTTGCCGGCCGCGTCGAGCTGGGCGCGCACCTCGGTGGCCTGGATCAGCAGGTCGCCCGAGTCGAGCCGGACCGCGCCCAGCTCCGGTCCGGCGATCTCCATCGCCAAGTCCACGGCCGTCGTGACGTCGTAGGTGTCGACGAGCAGGGTCGTCCCCTTGCCGAGCGAGTCCACCTGGGCGGTGAACGCCTCCTTCTCGGAGTCGTAGAGGAGGGTGAAGGCGTGCGCGGCCGTGCCGGTCGTCGGCACGCCGTAGCGTCGCCCGGCCTCGAGGTTGCTCGTCGCCTCGAAGCCGGCGACGAACGCCGCCCGAGCCGCCGCGACGGCCGCCTCCTCGTGCGTGCGTCGTGAGCCCATCTCGATGCACGGCCTGCCGACGGCGGCCGTCGTCATGCGCGAGGCGGCGGAGGCGATCGCCGTGTCGTGGTTGAGGATCGAGAGCACCAGGGTCTCGAGGATGACGCCCTCGGCGAAGGTCGACTCGACGACGAGCACCGGTGACTGTGGGAAGTAGCACTCGCCCTCGGCGTAGCCGCTGATGTCACCGGAGAAGCGGTAGCTCTCGAGCCAGTCGACGGTGGCACGGTCGACCACCTTCTGGTCGGCGAGGAAACGCAGCTCGTCGTCGCCGAAGCGGAAGTGCTCCAGGGCCTCGAGCACCCGACCGGTGCCCGCGATGACGCCGTAGCGCCGGCCGTCGGGCAGGCGCCGGGCGAAGGCCTCGAAGACGCATCGACGGTGCGCCTCGCCAGAGGCGAGGGCGGCCTGGAGCATCGTCAGCTCGTAGTGGTCGGTCAGCAGCGCCGTGCTCGCAGCGCGGGGGCTCGTCGGGCTCACGGACCCACCCTAGGCGGAGCGACGCGCAGGGGACGGGCCGCTGCGGCCTCCCCGGTGCACCTAGGGTTGGCTCTGTGACCGCAGCCACCCTCTCCCTGGCTCCTGTCGAGCAGGAGGTGACCTCCGCCGCGGAGGCCGTCTCGCCCGACCTGCCGTGGGTGACGATCGTGTGGAACGACCCCGTCAACCTCATGACGTACGTGACGTGGGTCTTCGAGACCTACTTCGGCTACCCCAGGAGCAAGGCGGAGAAGCTGATGATGGATGTGCACGTCAAGGGCCGGGCCGTGGTCTCCAACGGCCCCCGCGAGTCGATGGAGCGCGACGCCGAGGCCCTGCAGGGCTACGGGCTCTGGGCCACCTTCGAGAAGGACGACTGATGGCGCGCGCCTTCTTGCGCCGACGGGGCCGCTACGTCGCGCACCTCGACGCCACGGAGCGCACGGTGCTGCACGGGCTCATGGAGCAGACGCGCGTCCTGCTGTCCCCGGAGATCGAGCCGACCGGCGACACCTTCGACGACCTCGTCGCCTCGATGGGCCTGTCGCTCAAAAGGATCGACCAAGAGTCGAACGAGTCGAGAGCGCCGGAGGCCGGAGCCGGCTCGGGCACGCTCGCCGAGCGGGACCCTGCACTCGACCGGCTGCTTCCCACCGCCCACCGTGGTGACGACCAGGTCGCCGCCGAGTTCCGTCGTCTCACCGAGGAGGGACTGCGCCAGCGCAAGAGCAGCAACCTCGACATCGCGCTGAGCCGGATCTCGGCCGCCTCCGGAGACCGCGTCGAGCTCGACGACACCCAGGCGCCCGCCTTCCTGATGGCACTGACCGACGTGCGCCTGCTCCTCGGCGAGCGGATGGGGATGCGGACGGAGGAGGACGCGGAGGCGCTGCACGACGCGATGGAGGACATCGACGACGACGACCCGCTCGGCTACGCGATGGCGTGGTACGACTTCCTCACCTGGCTGCAGGAGACGCTGACGCACGCCGTCATGGGCACCCCCCTCGACGACGGCGCGACCGGTGGCGACGAGGACACGGTGTGACGCAGCCGACTGACCGTCGCCGGACCGGCGTCGGTGCGGGCACCTAGGCTCGTGCCGTGGACGTCACGATCGTCGGGTGCTCCGGATCCTTCGCGGGCCCGTGCTCGCCGGCCTCGTCGTACCTGGTGCGCGCCGAGCACGAGGGGCGGTCGTGGAGCCTCGTGCTCGACCTGGGCAACGGCGCCCTCGGCTCCCTGCAGCGCCACATCCAGCCGTATGCCGTCGACGCAGTCCTGTTGAGCCACCTCCACGTCGACCACTGCATCGACATGTGCGGCCTCTACGTGATGATGCGCTACGTCCCCGGAGGCCCGGGCCGGTCGCAGCTGCCCGTGTGGGGCCCGCCCGGTACCGGCGTCCACCTGGCCCGCGCCTACGGCGGCGGAGAGTCCGAGGACGTCCTCGGCGTCTTCGACTTCCACGACCTGCGTCACCGTGACCCGGTGACCATCGGCCCCTTCACGATCACGCCGCTCAGGGTCAACCACCCCGTTGAGGCCTACGGCTTCCGCGTCGAGGCCGACGGGCGCGTGCTCGCCTACACCGGCGACACCGACACGTGCGACGAGCTCGACGAGCTGATGGCCGGCGCCGACCTCGTGCTCGCCGACTCCGCGTTCGTCGACGGGCGCGACACCGTGCCGGACATCCACCTGTCCGGCCGGCGTGCCGCGGAGGCCGCGGTCCGGGCCGGTGGCGTCCGCCGCCTCATGCTCACGCACATCCCCGCGTGGAACGACCCCGAGATCTGCCGCAAGCAGGCGGCCGAGATCTGGCCGGGAGAGGTCGAGCTCGCCGAGCCGGGCGCAACCTACACGCTCTGAGGTGCTCCACGTCACCTACTGCGCCCACGCCGCGGGCGCCGGGACGGCGGTGGTGCAGGCCCGGGTATGGGGGTGCAGTGCGGATGGTGTCCCGCTGACGAGAGCACCACCGCAGACTCGCCACGACCAACCAAGGAGGCACCGTTGCAGCAGCGAACCATCGGATCGAGGAAGGTCAGCGCGATCGGGCTCGGGGGCATGCCGATGTCGATCGAGGGTCGACCCGACGAGGACCGTTCAATCCGGACCGTCCACGCCGCCCTCGACGCGGGAGTCACCCTCATCGACACGGCCGACGCCTACCACCGGGACGCCGACGAGGTCGGCCACAACGAGAGCCTGATCGCCAAGGCGCTGTCCTCGTGGTCCGGCAGCAGCGACGAGGTTCTCGTTGCCACCAAGGGCGGGCACCTTCGCCCCGGCGACGGCTCGTGGACCCTGAACGGGCGACCCGACTACCTCAAGGAGGCGGCGAAGGCCTCCCTCAAGCGCCTCGGTGGCGACGCGATCGGGCTCTACCAGTTCCACCGGCCCGACCCCGACGTGCCGTACGCAGAGTCGGTCGGAGCGCTCGCCGACCTGCTCGAGGAGGGCGTCATCGAGATGGCCGGCATCTCCAACGCCGACCCCGACCAGATCCGCGAGGCGCAGGAGGTTCTCGGTGGCCGGCTCGTCTCGGTGCAGAACCAGTTCTCACCGGCGTTCCGCAGCAGCCAGCCGGAGCTCGACCTCTGCGCCGAGCTGGGCATCGCCTTCTTGCCGTGGAGCCCGCTGGGCGGGATCAGCAGGGCGGGCGACCTCGGCAGCCGGCATGACGCGTTCGCGGAGGTGGCCAAGGCCCACGACGTGAGCCCGCAGCGGGTGGCGCTGGCGTGGGAGCTCACGCTCGCCTCCGTCGTGGTCCCCATTCCGGGCGCCTCGCGCCCGCAGAGCATCGAGGACTCGGTGCAGGCCGCGGACCTCGAGCTGTCGGCGGAGGACGTCGAGCGGCTTTCAGCGGAGACCCTCGACTGACGAGCTGAGCGCGTCTTGGCGGGACGGGTCCGCGCGGTTCTCGAGCGAACCTCGCGGGCCCGTCCCCGCACCCGCCGGTTGGGGCCCGGCGTGGAGTCATGGCTAGCCTCGTGCCCATGACTGACCGACATGACGGCCGTGCCCCCGACGAGACCCGCGAGGTGCGGATCACCCGCAACTGGCTAGACCACGCCGAGGGAAGCGTCCTCGTCGAGTTCGGGCGCACGCGCGTGCTGTGCGCGGCGTCCTTCACCGAAGGCGTGCCCCGCTGGCTCAAGGGCAAGGGCACCGGCTGGGTCACCGCCGAGTACGCGATGCTGCCGCGCGCCACGAACACCCGCTCCGACCGCGAGAGCGTCAAGGGCCGCATCGGCGGGCGCACCCACGAGATCAGCCGCCTGATCGGCCGCAGCCTTCGGGCCGTCATCGACACCAAGGCCCTCGGCGAGAACACCATCGTGCTGGACTGCGACGTGCTCCAGGCCGACGGCGGCACGCGCACCGCCGCGATCACCGGGGCCTTCGTCGCCCTCGCGGACGCCATCGAGGACGCCCGCGCCAAGGGGCTCATCGGCAAGAAGGCGCAGCCGCTCACGGGTTCGGTGGCCGCGATCTCCGTGGGCATCGTCGCCGGGCAGGCGGTGCTCGACCTCGACTACCCGGAGGACTCGACCGCCGAGACCGACATGAACGTCGTCATGACCGGCGACGGCCGCTTCATCGAGGTCCAGGGCACCGCGGAGGGTGAGCCCTTCGACCGGGACCTGCTCGGGCAGCTCCTCGACCTTGCCACCAAGGGGTGTGCGGACCTCACGCAGCGCCAGCAGACCGCGCTCGCCGCGGCCCTCGACGGCGGCGTGCCCGCGTGACGAAGGTCGTGCTCGCCACCCGCAATCCGCACAAGGTCGAGGAGCTGCGGGAGATCCTCGCCGACGTCAGCGCCGACCTGGGCCTCGAGATCGTCGGGCTCGACGGCTTCCCCGAGGCTCCCGACGTCGTCGAGGACGGCGTGACTTTCGAGCAGAACGCCGTCCTCAAGGCCGCGTCCGCCGCGCACGCGACGGGGCTGCCCGCCCTGGCCGACGACTCCGGTCTCGCCGTGGACGTGCTCGGCGGCGCTCCGGGCATCTTCAGCGCACGGTGGTCGGGCGGCCACGGCGACCGCGCCAACCTCGAGCTGCTCCTCGCGCAGCTCGGCGACGTGCGCGACGAGCACCGTGCGGCCGCCTTCGTCTGCGCGGCCGCGCTCGTGCTGCCCGACGGGCGCTCCGCGGCGGAGCTGGGCCGCTTCCCCGGCACGGTCGCCCGCGAGCCGCGCGGCACCAATGGTTTCGGTTACGACCCGATCTTCGTCCCATCCGACCAGCCGGGCGGCAACGAACGCACACTGGCGGAGTACGGCGCCGAGGAGAAGAACCGCATCTCCCACCGCGCGCTCGCCTTCCGCGCACTCGTGCCGCACCTGAAGGAGCACCTGAGGCCATGACCACGACCAGCCCGGCCACCCGTCCCGAGACCGCTCCGCCGCCGGCCCGTCCGCTGTGGTGGGGAGCTCTCGACGGGGTGGTGGCCGGGCTGCTCACGGTCGGACTGGCCACGCTCGCAGCGTCGCTGCTGACGGCTGTGGGGCAGTCGTCGGGCCAGCCTGCGCCGATCGCTGCGGTCGGTGGTGCCTTCATCGACCGGACGCCGCCGTGGCTCAAGGACTTCGCCATCGCCACGTTCGGCACCAACGACAAGCGGGCCCTGGTGGTCGGCACGGTCATGGTGCTCGCGCTCGCGTGCGCCGCCATCGGCGTGCTCGCCAGCCGTCGGCTCGTCGCCGGCCTGGTCGTCTTCGCCGTCGTCGGCATGGTCGGGGCGGCCGCGGTGCTGAGCCGACCGGGAGCCGGACCGCTCGACGTCCTTCCCACGATCCTCGGCACCGCGGCGGGGCTCTGGTTCCTCAGCCGCACCGCAACATCGCGCGCCACCGCCACCGCCGGCGCCGGCGCGGCTACGGCAGGTGCGGCGGACCCCGCCCGGCGGTGGCTGCTCGGGGGAGCGGTAGGCGCCCTCGCGGCATACGCCGGCAGCTACCTGGGAGGCGACTCGGCGGCCGCCGCGGTGTCACGGGACGCATTGCGGAGCGTCCCGCTGAAGGGCACCAAGCTCGCCATTCCCGCGGGCGCCGACCTGAAGGTTGCCGGGCTGTCGCCGTACATCGTGGCCAACGCCGACTTCTACCGCATCGACACCGCGATCGTCGTCCCTCGCGTCGCCGCCGACGACTGGAAGCTGAAGGTCACCGGCATGGTCGACCGTGAGGTCGAGATCGACTGGAACACCTTGCAGGGCAAGCAGATGCAGGAGGCGCTGGTCACGCTGACGTGCGTCTCCAACGAGGTGGGCGGCGACCTCGTCGGCAACGCCGTGTGGACCGGGTGGCCGGTGCGCGAGCTGCTGAAGCTGGCCGGCCCGAAGGCGGGAGCCGACATGGTGCTCCAGACCAGCGTCGACGGCTTCACCGCCTCGACACCGCTGGGTGCCCTGACCGACGACCGCAACGCCCTGCTCGCGATCCGGATGAACGGCGAGCCGCTGCCCTTCGAGCACGGGTTCCCCGTCCGGGTGGTCGTCCCGGGGCTCTACGGGTACGTGTCGGCGACGAAGTGGGTGACCGAGCTCAAGGTGACGACGTATGCCGCCGACGTGGCCTACTGGACGCCGCGGGGATGGTCGGCGATGGGCCCCATCAAGACCGCTTCGCGCATCGACGTCCCCAAGGCGGGTGCCACCGTCAGGGCGGGCACGGTGGCCGTCGCCGGGGTCGCGTGGGCGCAGCACACCGGCATCTCGAAGGTCGAGGTCCAGGTCGACCAGCAGCCCTGGGCGCCGGCCCGGCTCGCCACAGACGCCAGCATCGACACCTGGCGCCAGTGGGTCTACGAGTGGGACGCAACCCCGGGCAGCCATGACGTCCGGGTGCGCGCCTACGACGCGAAGGGGCAGGTGCAGTCACCGCTCGAGGCGCCGCCGGCGCCCGACGGTGCCACCGGGATCCACGTGGTCAACGTCAGGGTGGAGTGACGCCAGGCGTCGCCGAGCCGACGACGGTCTCGGCCTCGATCTCGACGACCAGGTCGGGGTCGATCAAGGCGGTCACCTGGACCATCGTGGAGGCGGGTCGCACACCTTCGAAGACCGCGCCGTGCGCCCGTCCGACGGCCTCCCATTCGCGGATGTCCGTGACGTACATACGCGTGCGAACGACATCCGCGGCGGAAGCGTGGCATGCGGCAAGCGCCTCGACGATGATCTCCAGGGCGACGCGCGCCTGCGTGGAGGGGTCGCCAGCCCCCACGACGCGTCCCTCGCGGATCGCCGTCGTGCCGGCCACAGGGACGGTGTCGCCGACGCGCACCGCGCGCGAGTAGCCCACGAGCCCCTCCCAGGCACTGCCGGTGCCGACGGTGCGTCTCATGGCGCAAGGCCAGTCCCCGCCAGGTGCCGCGAGAGTGACGGCTACAGTGGGGCCGCGCACCCCGCGAGCGGACGTGGTGGAACTGGTAGACACGCAGGATTTAGGTTCCTGTGCCCTAGGTGTGCGGGTTCGAGTCCCGCCGTCCGCACCCGAGAGAGCGATCGACCACCGGTGCCCGCCCGGCGTTCCAGGTGGGTACGAGTCGTACCGATACGATGCCCGAAGGCCATCGTCCAGAGGCGAGGACCGAGAGTGTGAGGGCCAGCGGCCCCGCCGGACCGCCCCGCCGACCACCAAGGAGCGCACCCGTGACGTCCAGACTCGAGCCCGGCCAGTCGGCCCCGGCCTTCAGGCTGACCGACGACGCCGGCGAGACCGTGAGCCTCTCCGACTTCACGGGCCGCAAGGTCATCGTCTACTTCTACCCGGCCGCCATGACCCCCGGCTGCACGAAGCAGGCCTGCGACTTCAGCGAGTCCCTCGACTCCTTGAAGAAGGACGGCTACGAGGTCGTCGGCATCTCGAAGGACAAGCCGGAGAAACTGGCCAAGTTCCGCGAGCGCGACCACCTCACCATCCCGCTGTTGAGCGACGCGGACCTCTCGGTGCACACGGCATACGGCGCCTGGGGTGAGAAGACGCTCTACGGCAAGACCGTCGAGGGCGTCATCCGCTCGACCTTCGTCGTCGACGAGGAGGGCGTCGTCAGCCACGCCTTCTACAACGTCAAGGCAACCGGCCACGTCGCGAAGCTGCGTCGCGACCTCGGCCTGGCCGCCTGAAGCTGCACCGTTCCCCGAAAGGAAGCCAGATGAGCGACACCGCACGGATCGAGCAGGACATCCAGGCCGCCCGTACGCGGCTCGAGGGCACCGTCAACGAGCTGGCCTACCGGGCCCAGCCCCAGGTCATCGCGCAACGCCAGATGCAGGGCCTGCGGCTACGCCTGGACGCAGCGACGCACACCGAGGACGGTGAGCTCCGGATCGAGCGCATCGGTGCGGTCGTCGCTGCGGCGGTCGTCGTCGTGGTCGCCATCGGCCTGCTGCGTCGTCGGCGCTGAGCCTCCGGGCACCGACCCAGCACGCCGTGGACACGAAGGATGGCTCCGGGCCGGCGCCAGGGCTACCTGTCCGGATGCTGCACGACCGCGTTCTCGTCTCCCTCGAGAACGAGGGGGAGCGGCGGTCAGGCGGCGGCATCCTCATCCCGGCCACCGCATCCGTGGGCAAACGCCTCGCGTGGGCGCAGGTCATGGCCGTGGGCGCCAACGTACGCCAGGTCGAGCTGGGCGACCGCGTGCTCTTCGACCCCGAGGAGCGGGGCGAGGTGGAGCTGCACGGCAAGGACTACATCCTGCTGCGTGAGCGCGACATCCACGCCGTCGCTGCCCGCCGCGTCGAGGGCGGCCAGACCGGCCTCTACCTCTGACGGCAGTGCCGTTCCGGCAATGAGAAAGACCCTCGTCCCGGATCGCTCCGGAACGAGGGTCTTGCGAGTGCGCCGCCAGGGACTCGAACCCCGAACCCAGTGATTAAGAGTCACTTGCTCTGCCAATTGAGCTAGCGGCGCAACGAGGTGAAACGTTAGCAGCCGCCGTGCGTACGGACAAAATCGGCTGCAGTGGCGGGCGGGGCTGGGGTCTCGCGCGACTCCGGCAGGCCCGGCGGCCTGCAGGCGCGGGGGAATTCGCGGGCTCGAGCGCCGCCGGACGGCGGCCGGCGCAGCGCCGTGCGCGGACGGTCCGAGGGCTAGAGGATCGCGCTCGCCGTCGAGATGAGCGAGAGCGCGAGACTGACCACGATGACGCCGATGATGACGCCGACCGTGATCCGCTGCATCTTCTTGTTGCCCATGAGCATGGCCCCATTGTGGCATCGACCCGGCAGAGTCGCCCGCGACGACTGTGGCTCAGCTCCTTGCGGGGCTGGGGCACTGGCGCCTGCCCGAGCTGATCGGTGGTGCGTCCACGGCCTCCTACACAGTGTCCTGCGTGAGCAGGAACCATGGGGCGAGTGACGTGACGTGAAGGTGTCGCTCACCATGCTCGGAGAGACGTGTCTGTGGACCTTTCGAGCGTAGGCCGCGCGCCTATCGCGGTTGGGGTCAGCCCATTTCAGCGCTTCTCGTGTCGGTCCCCGTCAGGGGCGCCGTCGGATGACCTCGGCTGCCCTGCAGGCAGCGGCTCGCGGACGCCTGGTAGGCCGACGGGACTCGACTCACCCAAGCTGCCACGGCGCTTCCACCGTGAGGCCGCCCGCATCATCGACGAGCGGTGGCTCATCGCGGTCGGTGGCGACTTCGGCACCCGCAGACCGTAGGTCCCAAGTCGCTGCGCACGAGCCAACACAACGGCCACACCACGCGCGTCATCCGCGCCGAGCACGTGCCCGTACCCGTGGCGCTGGTGTTCAACCTGGTGCTGCAGCCGGAGGACCCGCCGGCCATGCTCTTCCGGCCTGACGTGGTGGCACGCGTCCTGACTGCGTCACGCACGTCACCCGTAGTGACCGGTGCGGTGGTGCGTCACCCGAGCGTGACGCATCTCCGCGCACCACTGACTCGGACCAACCTGCGTGCTCAACACGACCTCGTGGTCCTAGCCCTCACAACGGCGGCTGCTCATGACGGCCAGGTGGTCACGCCAGCGCGGCTTCGACCTTCGCGATGACCGCAGCCTCGTTCGTCGAGGTGTCGTCGGCTGCCGCGGCCGCGTCACGACAGCTCTGCAGCACCATGGCGCGGTAGCCCTCCACCAGTTGCGGAGCCTTGGCCCGCAACAGCGACATGGCCTCTCCGAGCAATGCCACCGTGCGGGCCTCCACCTCTGCCGGGGTGCCCTTCGGCAGCTCCGGGAACCCGCCCTTGCCGACGAGGGCGGCGATCTCGGGGGGTGAGCCGGCGATGGCCTTGGAGGCGGCGAACGACTCCTTGATGCTGTCGAACATGCCCTTCTCCGCGCGTGACACCCATGCACCGGCCAGCATCGCGGCCGAGCGTAGGACGCCATGTTCGGCATCGGTGAACCCCGCGGAATCTGCCCTCTCGGCCGCCGGGGTGCCGGTGTTGGGCGTTGAGGTCGCCTCGGGCTCGGTGGGCTGCGCGGAGGGGTTGTCGGTCATCGTCGGCTCCTGCTGGTGCGGTTGCGTCGGTGGGGACGGAGGTCACCCACCCCTGATCCTGCCTTGTGAGGACGTCGCTGGGTGCGGTCTCGGGTTCTCGCGCCGGCACCACCTGCCGACAACCGCAGTTGAGCGGTCCTCGGACTCCTAGCGGGTCGAGGGTCTCTCCTCAGTAGCTACTCGTTCCATTGACGGCAGGACCGGAGCCTGCGCAGGCTCGGTCGAGCTGCCCGGGCTGGTCGCTCACATCAGCGGCTGTCCTTCCTTCGGGTCGTGACTCTCGATGGCATGCGCCGGCTCGGGCACGCAGGGCCGGACAAGCTGAGGAACGGATTGCGCTGCCGGAAGTAGCGGTGCCCTCCGCGCTCGAACAACAGGTTGGTTCGACGTGAAAGGTAGTGCGCGATGAAGGTCCGGTCGTGATCGGCATGGACCCGCACAAGCGCCCGGTCCCGCGTGTTCGCGACCGGGCAGGGCCGCAAGACAGACGCCACCGACGCGCCCTCGGTCGGGCTCGTCGGCACCTGGATGGCCGGGCTACGGCCCGTGGTCCGTTTCGCGGACGTTGCCGCCGTTGGCTGTTCCGTGCTCGTCCCCAACCGCCGCCGACGGCCGTCGAGGTCGTCGCGGCAGCTCTCAACCGTTCGTCCGCGTCCGGGCTCATGACCCGCACCGTGCCGCTGGGACCCGTGCCGCAGACGACGGTTCGCCCGCCTGTCGCAGCCCCGGAGACTGGCTCGGCATCACCTGGTCACTCGGTTGCTAGCCATGTAGGTTGAAGACTCAACCAACCTCCCCAGCGCAAGGAGCAGCTGATGGCCACGATCGTCGTCTTCGGAGGCACCGGCTACACCGGCGGCAACGTCGTCCGCGAGGCGGCCTCGCGCGGTCACCAGGTGGTGTCGGTGAGCCGGTCCGAGCCGAAGGACCCCGTGGAGGGCGTTCGGTACGAGACCGGCGCCGCCGAGCAGGTCGCGGGGCGGGTGGTCCCCGGGGCCGACGCGGTCGTGGCAGCGCTGTCGCCGCGCGGAGACATGTCCGGACGGCTCGTGGAGGTCTACCGGGGCCTGGCGCAGCAGGCGGCCGAGGCGGGCGCACGGTACGTCCAGGTCGGCGGGTTCAGCTCCCTGCGCCCGGCGCCGGGGGCGCCACGCTTCGTCGAGGGGGACATCCCCGAGCAGTTCCGGGATGAGGCTCTGGAGGGCGAGGCGACCCGCGTGCTGCTCGCCGAAGAGGCCCCCGAGGGCTTGGACTGGGTCTTCGTCAGCCCCGCGGGCGTGTACGGCGCGTGGGCGGCCGGCGAGCGGACCGGCAGCTTCCGGATCGGCGACGACGTCGCGCTGTTCGACGCCAAGGGTGGCTCGAACATCTCCGGCGCGGACTTCGCCTCGGCGATCGTCGACGAGATCGATCGCCCGGCCCATCATCGCGCGCACATCGGCGTCGCCTACTGAGCAAGGTCAGCAAGGCACCCGGCTAGAACCCATGAGATCGGCGCTCGGCGGTCACCTCACCGCATCGGAGTTGAAGGCGCGAGGCGTCATGACGGCGGCCGGGGTGAACTCGTCCAATGGTGGCTGCGGTCCGTCGGCGGGCAGACCGGCTCGTGACATGGCCTTGGGCATCACGTCACGGTTGAAGGTGTCCAAATGCTCTTTGGACTCCCAGACCTCTGTCAGGTCAAAGCCCCGGTCGGTGGGATAGGCAACGTGAAGGAGCATCCCGTCGCCGCCACCTTCCTCGGCGAGTACCTCCAGAACCGCCTTGTGCATGGCCCGGTATGCCTCGATCGGCGCAGCGAGGTGCACCGTGTATCCGTACATTGCCAACCTCCATCTCGATCCTTCGATGGGAGAGCAGCGGCCGGACGTTTGTCAAGGGACGTGGAATCGTCGCTTCCAGGGTGCAGAGGAGCCCCATAGCGGCGACGAGGCCCGCATTCGCGGTGGTCAGCAACATCGCCCTGTCATCGGCACGATCGCACTCGTCGCGGCACGAGTCGAAGCACGTGGACAGCTCGTCCCTGAGGCAGTGCCTGCCGCGGCAGTGCCGGTGGCTCCCCTCATCCGCGGAGGGTGATGTCCGGCGATCCGGGTCGTCGGCATCCTTGCCTCAGCGTCCGATGTGGGCGGCGATACCGGGCTTGATGGGAGGGCGGTGGCCTGTGGCCGACACGGAGGTCTCCGGACGGACATCCGCCGCGTTGCGAAGGGTGCTGATTCCTCTTGCCCTGGCCCAGTTCATCTGCAGCTTCGCCGGCTCGAACATGAACGTGATGATCAACGACATCAGCAAGGACCTCGACACGACCGTGCAGGGCGTGCAGGTCGCGATCACCGTCTTTCTGTTGGTGATGGCGGCGCTGATGATCCCCGGGGGCAAGCTCACCGAGCGTTATGGCCGGAAGCGGTGCTTCACCATCGGCCTCACGGTGTACGGCATCGGTGCTCTCATGAGCGCTGTGGCCCCGGGCCTGGGGATTCTCATCCTCGGCAACTCGATCCTCGAGGGTGTGGGCACGGCACTGTTGATTCCACCGGTGTACATCCTCACGACATTGCTGTTCACCGGTGTCGCCCCCCGTGCCCGGGCGTTCGGCGCCATCAGCGCGATGGGAGGAGTCGGCGCGGCTGCCGGTCCCTTGATCGGCGGCCTGATCACGTCCGCGATCAGTTGGCGTGCGGCGTTCGTCTTCCAAGCCCTGGTCATCGGGCTGATCGTCCTGTTGAGCCGTCGAATCGAGGATCCGCTCCCGGCAGACCCGACCAAGACCTTCGACACCGTCGGGGCGCTCCTGTCAGCTGTTGGCCTCGTGCTCGTCGTCATGGGGATCCTTGCAGCGGACAACAACGGCTGGCTGATGGTGGCCCTGCTCGTTGCCGGCGCCCTGGTGCTGACGTGGTTCTTCCTCAGGGTGCGAGCCATGGAGCGCGCGGGTGAGGAGCCGCTGCTGTCGAGCAGCCTGTTCCGCAACCGCACGTCCAACCTGGGTCTGGTCACCCAGAACGTCCAGTGGCTGATGCTCCTGGGAGTCTCGTTCGTGGTCGCTGCCTACCTGCAGACCGTCCGCGGCTATGACGCGATACAGACCGGCGTGATCTTCACGGCAGCCACCGTCGGTCTGCTGCTCTCGTCGTTGGGCGCCGAGCGGTTCGCGAGACGACGGGCGCAGCGAACCCTGATCATGCTGGGCTTCGTCATCACTATCGCCGGGATCGGCGTCCTGATCGCCATGGTGGGCAGCAACTCCACGCCGTGGGCGTTCGCCCCCGGCCTGTTCCTGATCGGGTTCGGCCTCGGTGGCATGCTGACACCCTCGGTGAACATCGTTCAGTCGAGCTTCAGCGAAGACCAGCAGGGCGAGATCTCGGGCCTGTCGCGCAGCGTCTCGAATCTGGGCTCCGCACTGGGTACCGCGATTGCCGGGACCATCCTCGTTGCCGGGTTGACGAACAGTGCCGAGGCCGCCGCGTTGATCACCTTGGGGGCCATCGGGCTTGCCGGGCTCGTCGCCGCAGCGCTCCTTCCTCGGGGCATGGGTCCCAAGACCATCGCTGTCTCGCCCGAGTAGGCGTTCCCGTGGGCCACCGGCGTCGCGAGCTTCGCGCGCAGTCGCGTCAGCTCCCCCCCGGACGGCGCGAACCTCGAGGTGCGCACCTCATCCATCTCGCCGCGGGTCTCGGACTCCTCGTCCCGGATCCGCTCGATGCACCAGGAGGCGAGTGAGGCGGTGACGACACCGATGTGCGCGATGCCGCACACCGTCGGCGCGACCGCGACGAGGCGCCCGGCCAACGTCACGGGGGAGCGCCACCAGCCGCGGCAGGCGGGTCCAGTCGCCGGCCAGTAGCCGTGGACCCTCAGCCGTCGATGCGACTGGCCGGGTTCCGGCGTTCGGCCTCCACGGCCCGGGCGACCGTGCCGTGGATGTGATCGGCGCCGAGGCGGTTCAGCACACCGTCGAGCTCGAGCGTGCCTCGGACGGCCGCCTTGAGTCTCGCCAGCCGCAGCACAACCGCAGAGTCGGCGGCAAGGTCCAGGACGTCGGCCATCTTGGCCGACCCTTGGGAGTCGATGAAGTCGATGCCCGCGCAGTCGAGCACGATCGCCGCCACGGCAGGGTCCGCATGGATGACCTCTCGGACCCGGTCCTCCAAGGCGTCCGAGGTGGCGAAGAACAGGCCGCCGTCCATCCGGATCACCGCGACGCCCGGAACCAGGTCCCCGTCAGGGTGATCGAGGAGGTCACGGTAGACGTCCGTGCCGGGTTGGCGCGCGAGGGTCGCGATGTACGGCCGGGTGGAGACCTTCACCAACCACAGGATCGATAGCGCCACCCCGATGAGGACGCCGGCCAGTACGCCGAACACGAGTGCCCCCAGCAGCGCGGCGACGGCAACCGCGAAGTCGAACCGCTTGACGTGCAGGAGCCGTCGCATCTCCGGGAGGTTCATCATCCCCATCACGACTGCCTCGATGATGATCGCGGCCAGCACAGGCTTGGGTAGGGCGGAGAAGAGCGGCGCGAGGAGCAGCAGGGTCAGGAGAACCGAGAAACCGGTGGTGAGCGACGCCAAACCGGACCTGGCACCTGAATGGTCATTGAGCGAGCTCGCCGAGAGGCTGGTCGAGACAGGCATTCCCTGGAGGACGCCCGACCCGGCGTTGGCGAATCCTTGAGCGACCGACTCCTGGTCGATGTCGATCTGGTAGCGGTGCTTGGCGGCGAATGCCCGCGCGTCCCCGGCAGTCTGTGAGAAGCCGATCAGCACCAGTGCGAAGGCGGCGGCGACCCCTACGCCCGCGTGGTTCAACATCAGGGCCAGGTCGGGCACGACGACCGTCGGGAGTCCGCGGGGGACCTCTCCCACGAGTGCCACACCCCGATCACCCAAGCCGAGCAGCCAGGAGGCGAGCAGGCCACCGACCACCAGCACCAAGGCACCTGGCACCTTCGGGGCCACGAAGCGCAGGCAAAAGATCACCACGAGTGAGATGCCGCCCACCACCACCGTGGCACCTTGCACGTCCCCGAGGGTCGTCAGCCACAGGCCCAGTTCCTGCAGTGGGTTGTTGCCCGAGACCTTCGTGCCGGTGAGCTTGGGCAGCTCGCCGATGACGACGTCGATCGCCGCCCCGAAGAGGAAGCCGGTCACGACCGCACGTGAGAGGAACTGCGCGATCCAGCCCATCTTCAGCACCGCGACGATCAGGTACAGCAGTCCCGATGCAAGCGTGATCCCGGCGACGAAGGATGCGACCGCCTTCTGGTCCGCTATGCCGGCGGCCAATACGGCGCTCGCGGCGACGGCCGCCAGTCCCGAGCTTGGGCCAACGGATATCTGTCTGCTGGTGCCGAAGATGGCGTAGAGGATCGCTCCTGCGGCCGCCGCATACAAACCGTTCTGCACGGGGATCCCCGCGATGCCGGCGTAGCCGAGGTTCTTGGGAACGACCAGCGCGAGAACGGTCACGCCGGCGATCAGGTCGCCCCGCAACCAGCTGTGGTCGTACGAGCGCAGCCATCCGAGGATAGGGATCCGGCTCATCCCGGCGGCTCGACCCTTCATGAGATGTCGTCCCTCCTGTCGGGGCCACGCGAGCTCGATCCCGTGGGGCGGGTGCACTCCCTGGCACGCGAGCCGACGGGTTCATGATGGCAGCAGGCGCCTTGGCACGAGGGCATTCCGGCCACAGCCCCTGTCCGCCCACCGAGGGTCCGCGGGCGTTGACGCAGGGTCCCTCGATGGTGCACCCGGTGCGCGCCCGGGTCAGAGCGCGGGAAACGGACGTCCCGGTGCCCGTGCTCTTCAGTGGAGGAGGGCCTTGGCGACCACCATGACCACACCGAGGAGAGCGGCGAGCCCTGCCTCGAGCATTGCTTCCCGAACCTTCTCACCGGCGTGGCGGGCGCCAAGGTAGGCGACCGCCGCGCGCTCGACCACGGTGAGCCACAGAGCGACGTCGACCGCGAGACCCACGGCCAACCAGCGACCGTCAGACCGACCACGACGGCCAAGGCCGGCACCCCGCCCAGCAGCACCCCTGGCTCGCGAGCTGCCGCCTCCCGAAGCCGCCGGGACAGCGTCCGCCTGCCGCCGAGAGCAACGCACCTGGACGGCCGTCACCTCACGCGGAGGCAATGAGTCACGGCCTCGATCACGGGCGTCGGCCGCCTCTTGACCGTTGGTCGGTCGGCCCACGGCGATCCCCGGCACTCCCGGAACACCGGACGGCCTGCCAGCCCGCCTGTAGGCTCCGTTTTGTGACTGTGCTCCCGGGTGGACGAGCGCACTTGGTCGTTGGCCGACCGCGCGTTGGCCTGCGCACCCAGATCGACGGCTGACGATCGCCATGCTCGCTGACCGCCCGGATGTCGGAGCGCGAGGGTGGCAGGAGCGCGTGCCGGGGCTGGGCCTGGTGCGGTCCTACGAGCGGTCATGGTTGCCGAAAGACATCGTCGCCGGCTTGGTACTGTCCGCGCTGCTGGTGCCGCAGGGGATGGCCTACGCCGAGCTGGCCGGGCTGCCGCCCGTGACGGGTCTCTACACCTCGATCCTGTGCCTGATCGGGTATGCGATCTTCGGGCCCTCTCGGGTGCTCGTGCTCGGACCGGACTCCTCGCTGGGGCCCATGATCGCGGCGACCATCGCTCCTCTGCTGCTGGCGGGCGGAGACCCCGCTCGAGCCGTTGCGCTCGCGTCGATGCTGGCGGTCATGGTCGGCGTCGTCATGGTCATCGCGGGACTGGCGCGGTTCGGCTTCGTCGCCGACCTGTTGTCGAA
Organism: Terrabacter sp. FW104-15G4B; assembly: GCF_058790095.1. Classification (NCBI taxonomy): domain Bacteria; kingdom Bacillati; phylum Actinomycetota; class Actinomycetes; order Micrococcales; family Intrasporangiaceae; genus Terrabacter; species Terrabacter sp. FW104-15G4B. The sequence goes on from NZ_JBYTCI010000012.1 coordinate 21,130, forward strand.
GCCCACCCAGATCGGCTACATGAACGGGCTGGCGCTCACGATCATGGTCGGCCAGCTGCCCAAGCTCTTCGGCTTCTCCACCGATGCCAACGGTCTCGTGGCCGAGGCAGGCGCATTCCTGTCGGGTCTGTTCAGCGGTGCGGCGAACCGCACCGCCGCGGTCATCGGAGTCAGCGCGCTTGCCGGCATCCTGCTCCTGAACAGGTTCATCCCGAAGGTGCCGAGTGTCCTCGTGTTCGTGGCCCTGACGGCCGTGGCGGTGAACGTGTTCGACCTCGAGGGTCAAGGCATCGACACCATCGGCGTGCTTCCACAAGGACTGCCGGCCCTCACCATTCCGCACGTGGGCTGGGGCGACGTCCCACCACTCCTGGTGGGAGCCGTGGCCATCGCCGTCGTGGCACTCGCCGACACGATGTCCACGGCCGCGAGCTTCGCGGCCCGCCGGGGCGAACGCGTCCGAGGTGACCAGGAGATGATCGGCATCGGGGCCGCGAACATCGCGGCCGGCGCCTTCCAAGGCTTCCCGGTCAGCACCAGCGGTTCGCGGACCGCGGTCGCGGAACAGGCTGGCTCCCGGTCCCAGGTCACCGGGGTCGTCGGTGCAGGGATCATCGCCGTCGTCCTGCTCTTCGCCAACTCCCTCATGCAGTACGTGCCGCAACCCACCCTGGCGGCCGTCGTGATCGCGGCGGCTGTGTCGCTGACCGACGTTGCCGGGACGCGTCGCCTCTGGCTACAGCGCCGGGTGGAGTTCCTGCTGTCCCTCATCGCGCTGCTCGGAGTGGCCCTCCTCGGGGTGCTGCCCGGCATTCTCATCGCAGTAGGGCTGTCCATTCTCAACGTCTTCCGTCGCACCTGGTGGCCGCACCAGGCAGAGCTCGGCCGCGTCGAGGGGATCGCGGGAATGCACGACACCGAGAGCTACCCGGAGGCCGAACAGCTGCCCGGCCTGTTCATCTACCGTTTCGACGCGCCGCTCATCTTCGCCAACGCCCGGAGCTTCGGCGAGACGGTGCGCGGGATCGCTGAAGACGACCCGACGCTGCGCTGGATCATCGTGGCCGCCGAGCCGATAACCGACGTCGACACCACAGCCTCGGACATGCTGCAGGAGCTCGACACGTGGCTGAATGCGCGCGGTGTGTCCCTGGTCTTCGCGGAGATGAAAGATCCGGTGCGGGCCAAGATCGAGCGGTACGAGCTGACGCGCACGATCGACCCGGAGCATTTCCTGCCGACCGTCGACGATGCCATCGCCGAGTACAGCCGCCAGAGCGGCGCAAGCTGGCGGGTCCCGGAGGAGCCGGCATGATCAGGTCCGGTTCACAACGTCAGGTCTCCCGCCCCTCCTAGCAACTCAGCCGCCGCGCGGCCCAGTAGCCCCGGGCTGCATCTGGTCGGCCCGACGATGCCCACGAGGCTGATCGAGTTGAGGACCGCTCGGTCACACGGCCACAGGCGCAGCCGCCGTGCGGGTGGAGACGGAAGCGGCGTCGTGCGCCCGCCGAACGCGGAGGATCGCCTTGAAGAGCTCACCGAGGAGGAGGAGCGCGACGGCGGGCACCAGGATGATGGCCCATTGCGAGCCGGTGAGCGCGGTGGTGTGGAACAGGTCCTGCAGCACGCGCATCTGGGTGATCAGCATCGCGCCGACGAAGGCCCAGGCGAAGGCCCACAGCAGTTTCGGGTTGGACAGGGTCGCGCTTCCGAAGGCGCTGTCCTCGGGGAATCGGAGGTTGAGCGCGAGGGACACGTTCATGACCGAGAGGCCGACCAGCGCCATGGTCTGTCCCACCTCGAGCGAGTCGTAGGTGGTCTTGCCGATCTGGACCAGGACCAGCGTCGCGGCAGCCATGAAGAGGCCGTTGACGAACAGCCGAATCATCATCGACCTGACGATGATGGCCTGGTCGAAGGGTCGCGGCCCACGCCGCATGATCCCCGGGCTGGCGATGTCCAGCCCCATGACGGCGCCGATCGGGGCTACCACGGCCATGTGGATCCACAGCACCTGAGAGGGGATCAGCAGCGCGGTGCCGGCGATCTGGAACGCGCTCGAGCCGAGGAACGCCAGGACGAACATGAACAGGTTGGCGATCTGGATCCGCAGGAACTTCTGCAGGTTGTCGTAGACCGATCGTCCTTCCTCGACTGCCGCCACGATGGTGGCGAAGTTGTCGTCCGTCAGGATCATCTTGGCGGCACCCTTGGCGACGTCCGTGCCGGTGACGCCCATGGCGATGCCGATGTCCGCCGCGCCGATGGCCGGTGCGTCGTTCACCCCGTCCCCTGTCATCGCGACGATGTGGCCGTTGCGCTTGAGCACGTCGACGAGCCTGACCTTGTGCTCAGGCGCCACCCGGGCGATGACGCCGATCTCGTCGACCTGCTTGGCCGCCTGTTCGTCGTCGAGCGCTGCGAACTCAGCACCGGTCATGGCGCGTCCCTCGATGCCCAGCTCGCTCGCGATCGCGGCGGCGGTGACGGCGTGGTCTCCCGTGATCATGCGGACCCGGATCCCGGCCTGCTTGGCCTCGGCGATGGCCTTCGTCGCCTCGGCCCTGGGCGGGTCGACCTCGCCGACGAGGGCCGCGAGCTCGAGGTCCTGCATGAGGGCCATCAGGTCGGCGGAGGGGTCGAAGGTGGCGGGGTCGAACTCCCGCTGGGCGAAGGCGAGGACGCGCCGGCCCTGGCCGGCGATGCGGTCGTTCTCGGCGAGGACCTTGGCGCGCATCTCGGCGGTCAGCGGCTGGCTCAGGCCACCCGGCATACGCGCCTGCGTGGAACGGTCCAGGAGCACGTCCGGGGCGCCCTTCACGTACGCCCGTACGACAGGGCGACCGTCAGCCCCAGGCATCGTGTGGAAGGTGGCCATGAACTTGTAGTCGGAGTCGAACGGCACTGCTGCGATGCGCGGGTGGCTCTGACGGAACTGCCTGACGTCGATGCCGCCCTTCTGCGCAAGAACGTAGAGGGCGCCCTCGGTGGGGTCGCCGACGACGACGCCGTCCTGGATGTCGGAGTCGTCGCACAGCGCGCACGGGAAGAACACGTGGTCCAGGTTGGTCTCGGCATCACCGACCGTGCGCTGCACCTGACCGTCGAAGCTGTAGCCCTCACCACTGACCGTGTAGCGATGAGCAACCGTGGCGAACTCACGGACGGTCATCTGGTTCATCGTCAGGGTGCCGGTCTTGTCGGAGTTGATCGCCGAGGTAGAGCCCAAGGTCTCGACGGCGGGCAGCACCTTCATGATCGCGTTCTTCTTGGCCATGTTGACCGAGCCCACCGACAGGATCGTTGTCACGACTGCCGGCAGAGCGTCTGGAATGGAGCCGACGGCCAGGGCGACACCGATGCCGAAGAGGACCGTGAAGGACTCACCCTGGGCAAGGCCCATGACCAGGATCGCGATGAACGCGAAGAGGGCTGCGCCGATGATGAAGATCGTGAGCCGGTCGACCTGCTTGGTCAGGGGTGTCTTCTCCACCTTCTGCCCGGCCAGCAGGTGTGCGATGTGCCCGACCTCCGAGCCCATCCCGGTCGTGGTCACCAGGATCTCCCCGTGGCCGCGCGTGACGTTGGTGTTCATGAACGCCATGCAGGTGCGATCGCCGATCGCCACGTCGGCCGCGCCGAGCGCCTGCGTGTCCTTCTCGACAGCGACGCTCTCGCCGGTCAGGGCGCCCTCCTCGATCTGCAACGTGGCGGCGACGATCACGCGGCCATCTGCTGGCACGCGGTCACCAGCGTCGACGAGAACGATGTCCCCCGGCACGATGTCTTCGGCGGGGATCTCGAGGACGGAGCCGTCGCGCCGCACCTTGGCCACCGCCTTCAGCATCGCGCCGAGAGCCGCGGCTGCCGCGTGGGCCTTCCCTTCCTGGTGGTAGCCCAACCAGGCGTTGAAGAGCGTCAACAGGGCGAGCCCCACCGCGGTGCCCCACTCACCGATCAGCAGGCTGACGATCGCCGCGATCACGAGCACGATCTGCATGTAGTCGCGGTAGTGCTTGAGGAACTGCTTCCAGACCGGCTCCGGCTCCTCCTCGGCGATCGCGTTCTGGCCCGACGTCTCGAGCCGCCGCTTCGCCTCCATCACCGTCAGGCCCCTGACGGGGTCGACGTCCAGCCGTATGAGCACCTCGTCCACCGGGAGCGCCCACCACGCGACTGCGTGATCGGGCCGAGCGGCAACGGTGGGAGCGATGACCTTCTCGGACATGCTCTTCCTCCCTAGGACGACGCGGTCAGCCGTGAAGAGATCGGCGCGTTCAGAATGGTGTGGGGATGAAGCGCGGCGGCAGGGCCGGGGCCCGGTAGTCACCGGCCGCCTGGCGCTCCGGCAGCTCGACGTCACGTATCTTCAGCGGCTCGTAAGGCACCTGGCTCAGCAGATGACTGATGATGTTCAGGCGGCCACGTCTCTTGCTGTTGGTGTGCGCGACATGCCACGGGGCCCAAGGGGTGTCCGAGGCGGCGAACATGGCGTCCCTGGCGCGGGAGTAGTCGTACCAGCGGCTGTAGGACTCCAGGTCCATGTCCGAGAGCTTCCACACCTTTCGCGGGTCGTGGATTCGGTTCTCGATCCGGCGCGTCTGCTCGTCAGGCCCGACCTCGAGCCAGTACTTGATCAAGATGATCCCCGAGTCGACCATGGCCTTCTCGACACCGGCGATCTGCTCGAGGAAGCGTTCGGTCTGGGCTGGCGTGCAGAACCCCATCACCCGCTCGACCCCGGCTCGGTTGTACCAGCTGCGGTCGAAGATCACGACCTCGCCAGCGGCTGGGAAGTGTTGGACGTACCGCTGGAGGTACATCTGTGACCTCTCCCGCTCGGTCGGCGCCGGCAGGGCGACCACTCTGAACACGCGCGGGCTCACGCGCTCCACAAGTCGCTTGATCGTGCCGCCCTTGCCTGCCGTGTCGCGTCCCTCGAACACCACGCACACCTTGGCGCCGGATGCTTTCACCCACTCCTGCATGGCCACGAGCTCAGCCTGCAGGGGCGCAAGCTCCGCCTCGTAGTGCTTCCGACGCAGCTTCGTCCTGTCGGGGGGCCCGTCCCACTCACCCGATGCCCCGAGGGGAAACTCGTCGGTCTCGACTGCGCTCTTCTTGCTCATCGCTGGCCTCCTGCACGACGCCGACGCGTCTGCGGTCGCGGCCCAAAGGAGTCGCTCGCTGTCCTCGTAGGCTAGCTCCGGTGTCGGCTCGGCGCCGGACCTTCCTGGAACGTCGGCGGAAAGCCTGACCAGCCACGGCATCGTCCGTGGGCAACCGCAAGGCTCGCGTCGGGTTCCGAGCCACACGCACCTGCTCGGGTGCGTCGTGCCTCAGCACCCGTGATGGTGGCCGCACGTCCACGGGTTTCGTGGCTTGTCCCTTCGTGGCGGGCCTCATGCTAGGTCTGCCCCCACCCGGGAGGCTCAGCCGTTCGGCATGACATCTGGGCCACTCTTTCGAGCGCCTTCCGCACGGATGTGCCGTACGTCGTCGTGACGCAAGGAGCGCGACCAGGCCGTGTGCGCGCCCTCCCCGAGCCCTTCTGCGTCCACCGGGACGGCGACGTCCGATCGCAGCGACCATGCGGTGCTCCTGTCACGGGCGACAGCAGTTCGGTTGCACTGCAAGCGTGCCCGCGTCGACTGATGCAAGGGCCGGGTGGGCCGCCTCTCGGCCGAGACGACGACGTGCAGGATCGCCTGTCCTCGTGAGTCGTCCACGACGTTCGGACGATACCCAGCGTCGTCGTATGCCGTGCCACCCGGGGAGGCTTGCGCCCACCGGATGCCCTGCTGATCCCCATGCCGTCCGGGGGTCATCCCGCGAGAGTGACGCCCCGACTGTCAGGGGGGTGCGGACAATCATCCATGAGAGGCTCCCGCAAGATCGTGAGCACCGTCGGCGCGCCACTGGTGCTTGCAGCGGTGGCCGCACTGGGGGCATGCTCAGGCACCGGGTCCGTGTCGTTACCGACCCGTGCTGGCGCAAGCCTTCCCAGCGGGGCCCTTCCCAGCACCCCCCTTCCCAGCACCGCGCTCGCCGGCGCGGCGCTGCCCAGCATCGACGCGCCCAGCCTCAACGTGCCCTCGGGCAGCCCGTCGTCCGAATCCAACCCGACTCGCCCTGTCGACACGGCCACCGTCACCGCGACACAGACCAAGACGCAGACCGAGACGGCCACGCGAACCGCCACGGTGACGAACACCCAGACGGCGACGCAGACGGCCACCCGGACCGCGACGGTGACGAACACCGTGACGAAGACCGCGACCCAGTCATCCACCCCGACTGCGAACCAGACAGCCGCCCTCGTGCCGGCGGCCAACCCTTCGACGCCCGGGCACGACGAGGGCACGACGTGGTGGCCGTGGCTGCTGCTCGGCCTTGCGCTCGCCGGTCTGGTGTGGCTGCTGGTGCGCCGGCGTCGGGCGGAGGCCGCCGTCCGCGCTTGGGACGAGCGCCTCGCTGCTGCGGACGGCGAGGCGTCGTGGGTCGAGGACTCGCTGACGACTCAGGTGCTCTCGCGGGCCAGCACCGCGGAGGCGCAGACGATCTGGCTTGCCGCGCAGCCGCGACTGCTGCAGGCCGACAAGGACTTCCATGAGCTTGCCGCCGACGCGCCCGACGGGCCTCGCGCCTCTCGCGCCACAGACGTGCGAGGGCTGCTGCGGGGCCTCGTGGAGGCGGTCGGCGCAGACCTCGCCGCCCCCCGCAGCGCCGGACCCGACGACTTCAGGGCTCGCCGCGCCGTGGTGGACTCCGCCCGGCGTGGATTGCGCGATGCCCTCAACCAGGTCACTGCCTCCGTCGAGGCAGGGGTCGCAGGCGTGCCCGGGCCCGGCACCAGTGGCTGAGCGGCCGACGTCGATCGGCTGTGGTGACGAATCTGGACGACCGAGGAACGACGGGCCGTGACCATCGCACCGCCGGCCTCGAAAAGTCCTGTGGCCCGTGCCCCCTCGGGTGAGGGGCACGGGCCACAGACACCCCCGTACGAGCGGGGGAACATGGGGTGAGTGACGGGACTTGAACCCGCGGCCACCTGGACCACAACCAGGTGCTCTACCAGCTGAGCTACACCCACCATGCACAACACGAGCCGGGCCCGAGGGCTCGGCGCCGTGTCACGGCGTCGACAATGCTACAGGCTCCCGTGGGGTGCTCGTGACCACCCCGCCGGACGGCATACGCCATGCCTCGGGAGGCACCCCCGCACCGCTCAGTGCTCGATGACGTGGGGTGTCGCGAGGGCCTTGGCGGTGGCACTGTCGGGTCCGGGCTGCGGGACGAAGACCGCCGCACGGTAGTAGCGCAGCTCGGCGATCGACTCGCGGATGTCGGCAAGCGCGCGGTGGCCGCCCGACTTCTTCGGGGCGTTGAAGTAGACGCGGGGGTACCAGCGGCGTGACAGCTCCTTGATCGAGCTGACGTCGATGATGCGGTAGTGCAGGTAGGACTCGAGGACCGGCATGTCGCGGGAGAGGAAGCCGCGGTCGGTCGCGACCGTGTTGCCGCCGAGCGGGGCCTTGCGGGGCTCAGGCACGAACGTTCGGACGTAGTCGAGGACGATGTGCTCGGCCTCCTTCAGCGTCACGCCGGAGTCGAGCTCGGTGATGAGGCCGGAGGACGTATGCATGTCGCGGACGAAGTCGTCCATCTGCTCGAGGGCCTCGTCCGGCGGCTTGACGACGACGTCGATGCCCTCGCCGAGCTGGTTGAGCTCGAAGTCCGTGACGAGGGCAGCCACCTCCACCAGGGCGTCCGACTTCAGGGACAGGCCCGTCATCTCGCAGTCGATCCAGATGATCCGGTCAGCGATGGCACGGTGGTTGGTGTCGGTCACGGCTCCCACCATAGAGGCTGGGAGCCGAACGCCCCACGCCGTGACGGTGTGCGCGAGCCCGGCTGAGCGGCGAGGCGCTGCACTAGCCTGCCCTCATGACCTCAGGGGACGTGTCGACACACGCAACAGGCGACCCGGGCGGCCAGCCGCAGCAGTGGATCCCGGGCCCCAACCCGACCAGACGTCCACTGCTGCGCTCGGTCCTGACGATCGGTGTCGCGGCATCCGTCTTCCTGCTCTGCCTGCTCATCCTTCTGGGCATCCTCGGTGAGCGGCTCACCGCGCAGACTCTCGTCACGTCCGCCCTCATGGCAGTCATCCCGCTCTTCATCATCGTGCCGACCTTCCTGTGGCTCGACCGCTACGAGGCGGAGCCGGTCCGCTACATCGTGTTCGCCTTCCTGTGGGGCGCGCTCGTCGCAGTGGTGGGGGCCTTCTTCCTCAACACCTTCGGCCTCGAGCTGCTCGTGGAGTCGAGGTGGACCGACCCGCTGGAGACGGGCGCCGTCTATCTCGCGCCCGTCACGGAGGAGACCCTCAAGGGTCTCGGGATCCTGCTCATCTACCTGCTCCGCCGCCGTGAGTTCGACGGCATCGTCGACGGCATCGTCTATGCGGGCCTGATCGGGGCCGGCTTCGCCTTCAGCGAGAACGTCCTCTATCTCGGGCAGGCCTACAACGAGTACGGCAGCGAAGGACTCAGCTCGACGTTCCTCGTCCGCGGACTCATGGGGCCGTTCGCCCACCCGCTCTTCACCTCGCTGACCGGCATCGGGATCGGGATCGCGGTCACGGCGAGACGGCCCCTGGTGCGTGTCCTGGCGGTCCTCGCCGGATGGCTGTGCGCGATGCTGCTCCACGGCCTGTGGAATCTCTCGGCACTCGCCGGTCTGGACGGGTTCTTCCAGGTCTACGTGACCTACCAGGTGCCGCTCTTCCTCGCCTTCGTCGGGTTCCTCCTCTGGTTGCGTCGGCGCGAGGGCCGGCTCATCGGGCGCTACCTGTCCCCGTATGCCGACGCGGGCTGGCTCACGCACGCCGAAGTGGTCATGTTGACCAACCTGCGGCTGCGCCGAGCCGCTCGCGACTGGGCCCGCCAGAACGGCGGGCGGGCGGCCAAGCGGTCGATGGATGCCTTCCAGGACAGTGCGAGCGACCTCGCGCTGTTGCGGTCCCGAATCGTCCACGGCACAGCCGAGCCCGGTGCGTCTGAGCGGGAGGTGGTGCTGCTCGAGTCGATCTCGACGCACCGCCGCAACTTCCTCGGCTCGCCCGTGACGTGAACGGTGGCGTGCGTCGCGATGCCTATCATTGGACGTCGCCCGAGCCGGGCGACCGGCCCCTGTAGCTCAGCGGATAGAGCAAGAGCCTTCTAATCTCTTGGTCGCAGGTTCGAGTCCTGCCGGGGGCGCCACCGAAAACCGGCTCTGACCTGCGGAGATGTGAAATCCCTCCCCAGCGCATGCAATATGTGTGCGATAAGAGCACCGAAAGGGGGCCACTCTCATGTGGCTCATCCCCAAACAACCCCGCCAGGTCCTCACCTACCACGGGCGGCCGGTAGAGCTGCTACGCGACCACGCTGACGGCAAGCGCACGAACGGCCGCCGGGTCGAGCACGCAGTCATCCGCGACACTGACGGCCGAATCCGCACGGTGCGGCGTGACCTGCTGACCGGATGGGCGGACGCGACCTAGGCGCTGTCCCGGCGCCGCGTGTCGCACTGTGTTGCGGGCGCTCCATTGCGTCATGGTGTGCCCATGGATGCGCCCGTCGTCGTAGCAGTCATGAATGACCGTTCCGACGTGGAGGCTGTGCAGTGCTTGCACACAGCGCCCCAACGCGCGCCCGAGCCGCACCGGACGGTGCGAGTCATACGTGACCGGGATGCGTTCTTCGCGCTCATGCAGGAGTGGGACGCCAACGAGGTGCGCTACGACGAAGCATTCATAGCCCCGGAGTGGTGGCCGTCGCTGGCCGACATGGCGAGCCACGCGAGCTAGATCACGAAGACAGGACAGGGGCACGATGCGGCACGCGGTTCCGATGACACGCATTACCTGGGAGGTGCTGTGCAGCTTCGCCCAGACCACTCGGAATGACCGACGCGCAGACGCGCACACGCGCCGGGTGCTGCGTCAGGTCGAGGAAGCGGAGAAGGTCTACGTCGAAGTCAACGACGACTTCATGGTCTTCGCCAAACTCGACACGGGGGAAGCCCTGATCCTTCGAGGCGTCTGCAAGTCACTCCTATCCGCATGGATCGAGACTCTTCCTGGGGACCGCGCTCTCTGGACCGAGCAGGACCGCGTATCGGCGGACTGCATGGAGTTGGACATGAGCGAGATGGTGATGCACGCGACCGGCGTTACGGCGACGAACGCGAAGCCGAAGCGGGGCTGGTTCAGAGCACGGTCGTAGGCGGGGGAGCCGACGGGAGCGACGCGTCCGTTGCCGTCGGTCTGCCTTTATGTCCCCCCGCATGACGGTGTCGCCACGCTCGACCACCACGCCATGCGAACGGCGGCCGCTTGGCGTCTGCTCGACCTGGCCAAAAGCCCTGGCCCGGGGCCGCTCACGGAGTTGGGCTGTGAGGGTCCCCGACACGACTGCATCAGAGGCCGCCTCCTTCGACTAGGGGGTGGGGCGTCGCTGCCGATTTGTGAGGGCGGCGGGTAACCTCCGCATGTGATTACGGGAGAGCTCAAGGGCAAGATCGACCGCGTGTGGGATGCCTTCTGGTCGGGCGGTATCAGCAACCCACTCGAGGTCATCGAGCAGATCACCTACCTGCTGTTCATCCGGCGCCTCGATGACATCCAGACCCGCAAGGAGGCGCAGGCCAAGTTCGCTGGCAGCATCCAGGACCCGGTCTACCTGCCGGGCCAGAAACACCTGCGGTGGTCGCACTTCAAGAATGAAGACGCGCAGGTCATGTTCCAAACCGTCGGCCAGCAGGTGTTCCCGTGGCTCCAGCAGCTCGGTAAGCAGGTCAACGGCGGCGACCATTCGACGTACTCCGATCACATGAAGGACGCCCGCTTCACCATCCCGACGCCGGCACTGTTGTCGAAGGTCGTCGACATGCTCGACGACGTGCCGATGGAGAAACGCGACACCAACGGCGACCTCTACGAGTACCTCCTGAGCAAGATCGCCGCATCCGGCACGAACGGCCAGTTCCGCACCCCACGGCACATCATCGAGCTCATGGTCGCCATGACCGCGCCGAAGCCGACCGACGAGATCTGCGACCCCGCCTGCGGCACAGCCGGGTTCCTCGTCGCGGCGTCCGAGTACGTCCGCACGCAGCACCCCTCGGTCATGACCGACGCCCAGCAGCGCAAGCACTTCCACCAGGGCATGTTCCACGGCTACGACTTCGACAGCACCATGCTGCGTATCGGCAGCATGAACATGCTCATGCACGGCATCGAAAGCCCCGACATCCGATACCGAGACTCGCTCTCGGAGGGCGCGAGTGGCGACGCCGAGAAATACACGCTTATTCTCGCCAACCCGCCCTTCGCGGGCAGCCTGGACTACGACTCGACCGCCAAGGACCTGCAGCGCGTCGTCAAGACGAAGAAGACCGAGCTCCTCTTCCTCGCCCTGTTCCTGCGCCTGCTCAAGCCCGGCGGGCGCGCGGCGGTCATCGTCCCCGACGGCGTGCTCTTCGGGTCGAGCACCGCGCACAAGGCGCTGCGCCGGACCCTCGTCGAGGACCACAAGCTCGACGCCGTCGTCAAGCTCCCGGCCGGCGCGTTCAAGCCGTACGCCGGCGTGTCGACCGCGATCCTCTTCTTCACCAAAACCAACAGCGGCGGCACCGACCATGTCTGGTTCTACGACATGCAGGCAGACGGGTGGAGCCTCGACGACAAGCGCACCCCGCTGCTGCCTGAGGACAAGCTCGGTTGTGGGCCGCTGGGCTCGCTCACCGTCGAAGAGCACCTCCGCAACAACCTCCCCGACGTGCTTAGGCGCTGGCATGCACTTGGAGAGGAGAAAGGCCGGGAGCGGACCGAGCAGTCCTTCCTAGTGTCCAAAGATGACATCGTCGGCCAGAGCTACGACCTGTCCCTTAACCGGTATAAGGAAGTCGTCCACGGCCAGGTGGAGCATCGGGTACCAGAAGAGATCATCGCCCAGCTTGAAATACTCGAAGCCGAGATCCAGCAGGGCCTCGCCGACCTCAAGGCGATGCTCGGATGAGTGAGTGGCCCAAGCGCGCCCTAGGGTCTGTCGCCACGATCGAACGCCGTGGCCTGGCACCCGCGCAGATTCTTCAAGGTACGAAGTATCTCGGTCTGGAGAATATCGACCGCGGCGGCAAAATCAACGGCTACCACACCATTGGCGAAGTCACCGTCGCCAGCACGAAGTTCGCGTTCTCAGAGCGCCACGTCCTCTTCGGCAAGCTCCGACCAAACCTTGGCAAGGTCGCAAGGCCCGACTTTGGCGGGGTGTGTAGCACAGACATCCTGCCGGTGCTGCCCGGTCCGGAACTCGACCGCGGCTACCTGACGCACTTCTTGCGCCAGCCCAACATCGTTGCATTCGCCGCGTCGCGTGCTGCAGGCGCCAACCTTCCGCGTCTCAGTCCTACTGAGCTCGCCAAGTTTCCCATTCCGCTGCCGCCGATTGAGGCGCAGCGGAGGGTTGCAGCCATCCTGGATCGGGCGGACGCGCTGCGCGCCAAGCGCCGCCAAGCCCTCGCCCTCCTCGACGACCTCACTCAGTCCATCTTCCTGGACATGTTCGGCGATCCTGCGGCGAGCGATGCCCCCCGCCCGAAGTTGAGACAGATGGTCTTCGGCATCGACAGCGGCAAGAGTCCTGTATGCGAGGGGCGCCCTGCGGCCGATGACGAATGGGGCGTGCTCAAGCTCGGGGCCGTAACATACGGCGACTTTCGACCCGATGAGAATAAGGCCTACCTAGGTCCGCGCGACGGAATGTCGAGGAATGAGGTCCACTCTGGGGACGTGCTCCTGACACGTAAGAATACGCGTGAGCTCGTGGGCGCCTGTGCTCTAGTCCGTGATGTTCGTCCGCGCCTACTCCTGCCAGACCTCATCTTTCGCATCAAGCTCGACAAGTCGCGAGTCAACCCCGTGTACTTCCAAGCCTTGCTGATGATGCCCGCGAAACGGAGGCAGGTGACCAGCCTTGCATCCGGTTCGGCGGCGTCGATGCCGAATATCTCGAAGGCGCGCTTACTCGAGATGCCGATTGAGTTGCCGCCACTAGATCGGCAGGCAGACTTTGCTGGCCGGATCGCGAGCACCTCCCTTTCGAGGTTGGACATGTCCCGGCAGGCCGCCCACTTCAACGCGCTTTTTGCCGCATTGCAGGCGCAAGCGTTTTCGGGCCAGTTGTGATGGTGCATATCGGGACCGATCTCGCTTGGAACACTCGGTTCGGATGCGTGGGTGTTCGTTCCAATGTGCCCTGCGATCTTGGAGAAGGCTTATGAAGACCGTGCCGACGTGGGATCAGTACATGGCGCCGTCGCTGCGCGTGCTGTCGGATGGTGAGGTTCATCGGACGCGCCCAATCGTGGAGGCAGCTGCCGACATACTGGGCGTCACGGAGGAGCAACGCGAGATCCTGATCCCCTCTGGGCAGGAGCAGTGGGTGAACCGCGGCAACTGGGCTCTTTCCTACCTTGCTCGCGCTGGCGCCGCGGAACGCCCATCGCGGGGGCGCTACCGCATCACCGACGTTGGCAGGAAGCTATTGGCTGCCCACCCTGGCGGGATCACTGAGAGGGACCTCCGGGCCTTGGCTGGTGACCCCAACGCTCCCCATACCTGGAAGGCATTTCCGAATCCAGCGACACAGGCTGAGGTTGTCGGGGGCGAGGAAACATCACTCGACCCCACCGAACAGGTTGAACGAGGCATCGCCCGCATTCACGCGAACGTGGCAAGCGAACTGCTGGAACGCCTGCATGCCCAGGAACCCGCATTTTTTGAGCAGGCTGTGCTCGATCTATTGATCGCCATGGGGTACGGCGGCGCAGATGGAAAAGCTACGCGGACCCAGCTCTCTGGTGATGGCGGTATCGACGGGATCGTCGATCAGGACGCCCTCGGGTTGAGCCGGATCTCATGTACAGGCGAAGCGGTACGCGCTCGACTCCTCAGTGGGCCGACCCGAGATCCAAGCCTTCGTGGGAGCCCTGCACGGCAACCAAGCCAATCAAGGCGTATTCATCACCTCCGGCCGCTTCAGCACCGGTGCGCGCGCCTACGCCGATTCAGTTCCCACGCGGGTCGTGCTCATCGACGGCGAGCGGCTGGCATCACTGATGATTCGATACGGAGTCGGAGTCCAGGTGCGGCGCACCGTACATATAGTCGAGATCGACGAAGACTTCTTCGAGTAATCCCCTAGGACCGAGCAGGTGCGCCCGTACCGTGGCGGGCGGAAGGACAAGATCGAGATTGGATCACCAGCATCAGCGTCAGTGTCAGTGTCATGCGCGATGCTGATTCGTTCGCCATGATGGGGCACACGATCGCGGGGGAAACAGGGGAATGAGCACGAACTTCGACTTCATCAGGTACGAGTGGCCGGAGGTCCACGCCGACTGCGCGCGGGCTGAGGGCTACGGCCGCACGGACCCGCGCTCGTGTGCGTTCTACGCGCGGCGTGTGGTCGAGCAGCTCGTCCACTACATCTACGACATCGAGCAGTTGCCGCTGCCGTACAAGACGGACCTGGCCGCGCGCCTGGGCGAGCCGGCCTTCAAGCAGCTCGCCGGGCAGGTCCGCACGAAGATGGACCTCATCCGCAAGGTCGGCAACGTCGCGGTCCACGACAGCAAGGTCATCACCGACACCACAGCCCTGCACGTGCTACGCGAGCTGTTCCACGTCGTCATCTGGTCGGCGTTCAACTACTCGACCGCGCCGGACAGTGTGCCCACGGCCGCGGCATACGACCCGTCCCTCATCCCGGCCCCTCAGGCGCCCGGTGCTCAGGCCCCGCTGTCGACTGCCGAGCTGAACAAGCTGCTCGCGACGTTCGCGGAGAAGGATGCGGCGATCGAGGCCGAGCGGGAGACCAACGCCTCGCTGCAGGCACAGATCGAACAACTGCGGGCTGAGGTCGCGACGGCGCAGGCGGCGAAGGTCCACACCGTCGACGACCACGACTACGACGAGGCCGCGACCCGTCAGCGGCTCATCGACCTGTACCTGGGTGAGGCCGGCTGGACGCTAGAACAGAAGCGGGACCGCGAGTACCCGCTTACCGGGATGCCCACGCCGGGCGGGACGGGGTTCGCCGACTACGTGCTGTGGGGCGACAACGGGCTGCCCCTGGCGGTCGTGGAGGCGAAGCGGTCGGCGAAGGACCCGTCGGTCGGGCAGCACCAAGCGCGGACCTACGCCGACTGCCTCGAGAAGGAGACGGGCCAGCGGCCGGTCGTCTTCTACTCGAACGGCTACGAGCACTGGATGTGGGACGACGCCGCCGGCTACCCGCCGCGACCGGTGTCAGGGTTCCTCACCAAGGGTGAGTTGGAGCTGATGATTCAGCGCCGGCAGACGCGACTGCCGCTGGCGGACGCGGCGATCGACTCGGACATCGTCGGTCGGCACTACCAGCTGCGCGCGATCCGCGCGGTCGACGCCGCGTTCGAGAAGAAGGAGCGCGAGGCGCTCCTCGTCATGGCGACCGGGTCGGGCAAGACCAGGACGGTCATCGCGCTGGTCGACCAGCTGATGAAGGCCAACTGGGTCAAGAAGGTCCTCTTCCTGGCCGACCGGACGGCGCTGGTCAGGCAGGCCGCGAACGCGTTTAAGGAACACTTGGACCACGTCGCCACGGTCAACTTGCTCGACGACAAGGTCGGTGAGGCCCGCGTGTACGTGTCGACCTACCCGACGATGATGGGGCTAATCGACGAAGCGCATGAGGGCCTGCGGAAGTTCGGGCCCGGCTACTTCGACCTCATCGTCATCGACGAGGCGCACCGGTCGGTGTACCAGAAGTATCGGCACATCTTCGACTACTTCGACGCGATGTTGGTCGGGCTCACGGCGACTCCGAAGGGCGAGATCGACCACAACACGTACTCGCTGTTCGGGCTCGAAGACGGCGTGCCGACCGATGCGTACTCCCTCGACGAGGCCGTCGCTGAGGGGTACCTCGTCCCGCCGGTCGGGGTGTCCGTGCCGCTGAAGTTCATGCGCGAGGGCATCCGCTACGACGAGCTCTCCGAGGAGGAGAAGGACGAGTGGGACTCCCAGGAGTGGAGTGAGGACGGAGAGATCCCCGACTACGTCGACTCGGAGAAGCTCAACCGGTTCCTCTTCAACGCCGACACCGTCGACAAGGTGCTCGCCACGCTGATGGAGCGCGGGCACAAAGTCGCCGGTGGCGACCGCATCGGCAAGACGATCATCTTCGCCAAGAACCAGCGGCACGCCCAGTTCATCCAACAGCGGTTCGACCAGGCGTACCCGTGGCTCGGTGGCACGCACGCGCAGGTCATCACCAGCTCGGTCGAGGGAAACGACCGGCTCATCGAGAAGTTCATGACGCCGGACGCCGAGCCGCACATCGCCATCTCCGTCGACATGCTCGACACCGGCATCGACGTGCCCGAGGTCGTAAACCTCGTCTTCTTCAAGCTCGTCCGGGCGAAGTCGAAGTTCTGGCAGATGATCGGCCGCGGCACCCGCCTATGCCCTGACCTGTACGCCCCCGGCGAGCACAAGAGCAACTTCTACGTCTTCGACTTCTGCCAGAACCTCGAGTTCTTCAGCCAGCCCGAAGCGGGGTCGGAAGGGTCCACCCAGAAGTCCCTGTCGCAGCGGCTCTTCGAAGCCAGGGTCGCACTGCTGCTCGGACTGGAAGGCCGGGCAACCGCAGACGAAGTCGGTGGTGACGGTACGGAATCCGTTGGGGGCCTACGCGCAGACACGGCGAGCTACCTGCGCGAGGTCGTCGACGCCATGAACGTCGACAACTTCATCGTGCGCCCCCAGCGCCAGTGGGTGGAGCGGTACAGCACACCGGAAGCGTGGACAGGGCTAACGCCCCAGTCAGCCGGCGACGCGGCCAAGCTCCTGGCCGGCCTGCCGACTGCCGTCGCAGACGGCGACGAGGCCGCGAAGCGGTTCGACCTGATCATGCTCAAGATCCAGCTCGCCCAGCTCGACGACGACCTCGTCACGGCAGACCGGCTGCGCCGAACCGTCCAGGACATCGCCGGATCGCTGCTGAGCCAGACGGCGATCCCAGCCGTGGCCGCGCAGGTGGAACTGCTCGAGAGCCTGTCCAGCGACGAATGGTGGGTCGACGTCACCCTGCCCATGCTTGAGCTCGCCCGCCGGCGGATCCGTGGGCTCGTCGCCTTCCTGCCCAAGGCGCAGAAGAAGACGGTGTACACCGACTTCAAGGACGAACTCGGGGAGCAGTCCATCATCGACCTGCCCGGTGTGAGCGTCGGCACCGACTGGGAACGATTCAAGGCCAAGACTCGCGCGTACCTGCGGGACCACGAGGACAACGTCACACTGCAGCGGCTCCGCCGGAACCGGGCGCTCACCTCGTCGGACCTCTCGACCCTGGAGCAGATCCTCGTTGACGCCGGCGCCGCCCAAGCAGACATCGCCAAGGCCGCCGAAGAGTCACTCGGGCTTGGCCTCTTCATCCGATCACTCGTCGGACTCGACCGGGAAGCAGCCTCCGAAGCGTTCAGCGCCTACCTCCAGGACAGCAAGTACACCGTCGACCAGATCCGTTTCGTCGACCTCATCGTGAAGGACCTCACCGCTAACGGCTACATTCCGGCCGCGCGCCTCTTCGAGCCGCCATACACGGACGACGCCCCGCAGGGCCCGCTCACTCTGTTTCCCGAGCCGGATGTCGAGGGCCTGGTCGCGATTCTCGACACCATCCGAGCGAATGCCCACCCCGAGGGCTCAGTGGCTTGAGGCTCATTCGAGGTCAGCAATCCACCCTCAGGCGATCAGGGTCGTGACTTTCGGAACCTAGCACTGGCTGGAGTGCTCAAGCTGCTCACCCATTGGCGCGTGGAGCTCCTCGCCCGCGACGCTGCACCCCAGCCTGATCCAGCGCCCGCCGCACCGCCGACTGCGAGCGGCCAGTCAACTCAGCGAGCTCGTGGATGGATCGGCCGCATGCGTACTGCTCCGCGCAGAACGCGATTAGGCGTGCACGCTGCTCCGGCGTCTGTCTCGTCGAGGCGGTGCCCACGAACTGAGGGAGCAACTCGAGGACCGGCCGGCCGGGGTAGGGCATACGGAAGACCGTATCCAGACGCGCGAGCCCTCTCTCACTTAGGCGAGCGGGGGCCTGCGGCGGTGACCGCGTCCTGGTGCAGCAGTGGCTCTCACTCACTCACTCCTCCTCCACTGCTTGCGCCTGTGCCTCCAGATCGTCGAGAAAGCCCTGGACGGCCGCGTCGTCGCCTGTCTGGGCCAAGTGAAGGACAGCTACGTCTACGACCATCGAGCACGCCCGAGCCCCGGCTCCCGTGTATGACGCGGCCTGTCGGGCGAACAAGTCCGCCAGTGCCGCGACCGGATCGACGCCGCAGACCAGCTGTTTGTGCAGGTCCGCGAAGTAGTCCGGGACGGGCGCCTCGTCCGCGAGTACGCCCATCGCCAACTGACGGAACGACTCATCGTCGGCACCGAGGGTGTTGTCGAGTTTCGCGATCGTCGCTGCAGTCTTCACCAGGAAGGTAGCAAGTTCCTCAGAAGTCGCCATCGCGGTGCACCTAGCCCTTTCGTGGCCCGTCCCCGGCCAGCTGTGGGGTCCTCGTTGAACTCCGCTGTTCGACGCCAAACAGGGAGGCGCCGACCCAGTCGCAGTGGTGAGCCGGCGCGCTCCCTGATGCCTGTATATCGCCCCAGATCGCCCGGGTGTTACCCCCGAACTCAGGACGGCCATCTGATCATCCAACCTGCTACCCCAACTGAAACCGTTGAGGGGCGCGGGCATCCCGGTGTCTCGTCGGCGGTGACGCCCAGGAGTGGGTGTTGCTTGAGCGGTAATCACAGGGGCGGAGTGAGATCGGCGAACGGACGCTGCCATCGTGAGGGGTCTTGCGACGGCAGCGCCCTGGCGCGCCCGGCAGTGCTGCAGTACCGGGCTCGTCAGGCGCCGCGTATGCCCTCCCTTGTGGGACGGGACGTGAGCTGCGGGGCGCGGCGACGCCCCCTTCATCATGGTGGCGGGGTGAAGGGGCGTCAGGTGATTGGCGGTCCGGCTCGTGTGCAGCACCTCACGGCTAGGAGTACGGGAGGACCACCGTGTCCCGGTGACCGTCCCACGACAGGTCGAACCGCCAGCAGCCGGCTCGTGGCATGTCGACGAGAGAAGGACCGGGACCTCCCGGGACGATCCGTCGCACGGCCAGGCCGCTGCCAGTGAGGCTGGCGTCGATCCGCAGGCCCCCGGACGTGTGTGGCTCGGCAAGCGTTGCGGTGGGCAAGCCCGGGGCGACCAGCCATAGGATCTTGTTCCCGTAGCCGCTCTTCGCCGGCGCTCGCAGAGGGTCGGCGAACACGACCCCGAGGATCTGTCCGCGGCTGCCGTGCACCTGACGGACCTCCTGGCCGGGCGGATCGAAGCCGACCCGTGCCCAGGGCGGGAGCGGACCGACCTTGATTGCGGCCGTGCAGGTGTCGGCGACGCCCGGTTGCGCCGAGGGCGAGCCCGAGGAGGCTGCCGAGCTGCCAGCTGACCGACGGCTGGGGGCGTCGCGCACCGGCCCGGCACTGGGGTCGCCACCGGTGCAGGCGCCGAGCATGGTTGTCGTCACCAGGCACGTCGACGCCACAGCGACCAGGGACCGTCGGCCGCAGAGCGTGCCGAGGCCGTTCTGCATCTACGGATCGTACGACCACAGGACCGACCCGTAGCGTGAACGCGAGCGGATGCCCGCCGGACCTGCTTCCTATCGGCAACGCTCGAATCCTCGTCGCAGTCACGTCGATGCACGCCATGACGATGACGTGCTGCCTCTGTCATTAAGAGCCGGATCAGTCCGGGTCTGCGCACTCCAGCTGGCACCCGATCTCTGCCGACCCGATGACCAGGTCGGCGACGCCCTCGACCGGCGCCCTCCCGCGCGCTGCCATCTTCCGCAGCGTGGCCCTGGCGGCCGGGGCGTCGGCTCCCAGCTGCTGCATCAAGACCCCGGTTGCAACCTCGACGCGCTCGAGCGGGTCAGTCGGTGGCTCGTCGCTCCTCATCGCGGTCGTCTCCTCAAGGTTGCCGGTGGAAGAAAGCACCAGGCGTTCGCTCGGGGAGACACGGCGTCTGAGGGGTTCCCGGCGGCTGTCGCCGCGCTATGACCTCACCTGCCGACGCTACTCCGGTGCCCGGCGCCGGGGAGGCCGATGGTGGAAGCCCACCGCAGGTCCGTCGCGTTGACGGACCCGGATGCCGGCGACTGTTGCGGAAGGCGCCGGCGCGCAGGGGTGGTGGTGAAGGTGGCTCAGTGCCAGAGTGTCAGGGACGGCGCCGGCGCCTTTGGGACCTTGGGAGGGGTGGGCGACGGCGCCGCCAACTTCGACGGTAGCCGCGTGGCGCGAACGGTGTAGCACGTTGGATCGGTCTGACGGCAAATACCCTGCCTGGGCCGATCCAGACGCTCACACGACGCGCAGGAGGGGCCACCGCCAGGGGGACGGAAATTGTGCGCCTCCTGCGCCTGGCGGATGTTAGTCGACGCCTTGCTCCCTGTCTCGGCTTCTCAGCGTGAAGCCTCGTCAGTCGACGTCCCCTCGTCGTCGAGCACCTCGAGTGGGGGTTTCGTTCGCTTCCCGCACGCTCGCCGTCGTCGTGCACCCGAGGGCCCGCATCCCGACGGTCGCCGGCCACGCGGGGGAGAGGCGCGCCAGCCCCGACAGGCGGGGCCCCCGCGCGTATTGACGGTTCCTCAGTCGACCCAGGGTGGGCGCACTCCCGGCTGGTTCACCACGTACACGGAGCGGTGGTCGGGGGCGACGACGACCCGCCGCTGGTCGCCGGCGAGCTCGAGGGGCCTGCTCCAACGCCGGCATGGGACGGTGTCGACGCTAACCCGGTGCCCGGCCCGGTGCCGGTGCCGGTGCTGACGGTGTCGGAAGCTCGGCGGCTGCCCGGAGAGGGTGACTGTGGCGGTGGTCCTCACTTGAGGCACGGGCCTCCTTGGTGGTGCGCTTGCGCTTGCATTTCCCATTCTGCGGAGCAAGGGCTAGGGCCACTGGATGTCTGGGATGTGAGACGGAATCGTGGGTGGCATGGCGTGGCACACCGCGGTGTGCCACGAGATGCCGCCCTACCGCGTCGAGCCGGCGCGACACCCGGCCGGTGTCCGACCGACCGTGGACAGTGACGGGCATGACGACGAACATGATGATCTTGAACCTGCGGGCCGCGGTCGCGTGGTGGCTCCTAAACCGTGCCGAGGGCATTGCCCGGGCCGCGCATGAGCTGTCCGGCGAAGTCCCCGACCTGGACGGCATCAGGGCCGACGCCTTCGACTGGGGCCGGCGCGTGGCCACACGCCGCTGATCGTTCACGTGCATCCTACGAATCTGCTGTGAATGGGGCCGTTCCGGATATGACCTGTCTCACGGCATGACAGCGTTGGCTTCAGGCGATCGCACGTGGGGCGTGATGGCCGGGGCGGCGCCTCCAAGGAATGGGGTCCAGAGACGCCGCCCGCGCCGCCCCTCCGGCGACGCGCTGCCTAGCACCTGGGTGGGGGCGTGGGGGCAAGGCAGCCGACGGGGTCCGCGTGGGGGCCGCGGACGTCACCCATGAAATCGCACTATTGCCGCTTTGTAAGCGGTTTCATCAGGAACCGGTCGCCCAGCTCGTTAGCTGCGGCCGCCGACACCCGTCGAGGGCTTGTGCGCCCCGGTGACCTGCCGGGCGCGCTGCCGGGCGTGGTCGACGAAGTCCTCCACCGCCCGTAGCCCCGCGAGGCTGGACGGGTCGATGTCGACCTGCCAGTAGTGCGTGTCACCGTTCCCGCGCCCCGGAGGGGCGACCCACTCGGTGTCGCCGGTGCCGTTGTGGACCGTCCACGTCCCCGGAGGGATCGGCCCGCCGTGGTCCCGGACCAGTACCGGGCCGCCCGCGCCGAAGATGCCGTTGTTCGCGGCCGCCCGGTGCACCTGCGAGAGAGCTTGCGGCGACAGGCCGGCGACGTGCGGGTTGATCACGTGGATGTGCTGGTTCCCCGGCCAGTTCCGGAACATCGCGTAGAGGCCCTCGTGGCGGAGCGCGGCGACGCCGCCCGACCATGACGCCCTCGACCACAGGTCCGCCGCCCCAGAGCCGGCGTGCGTCCCCATAGACAGCGGGTTGTTGCTCCATGAGCCCTGGATGATCGTGAACGGCAGGTGCGAGTACGCGGACGCCGCCTGGATGCGGTGCGCGGTGTCGGTGTCGAGCCGGCGGCCCTGCATGACCGTCACGCCCGCGTTGATGGTCCCCACCGGGCCACCGCCGCCGCCGCCGAGCAGGCCGCCGAGGAAGTCAGCTGCGCCGCCGGCGAACTTCCCGAGGACCGCGCCGATGGTCTGGACCCACAGGTTGTTGCCGAGGCCGTGCATGACGTTGCCGATGAGGTGCTTGATCCCGTCGACCGGGTTGGCGAGGAACGACGCGACGTCGCCGAGGAACCCGCCCACGTTCGAGGCGACGTTCCCGATGGCGCCGCCGACCCGGGAGAAGAACGAGCCGACGTTCTCCACGAGCCCACCGTCCGCGAACGCCGGCACCTTCCCGGCACGGAGCTGGTCGAGGTAGCCCTCGCCGCCGGTGATGGCGCGGATGGCGCGGACAGCGGCGACCGGGAGCACGTACTCGCCGGCCGTCAACCACGCCGGGATGTTGTCGGCCTTGTCGTGCGGGGAGTACCCGTCGACGGTGCCACCGCCCGCGTACGACGCGCCGTGCACGCCCGCGGCAGCTGCGATCCGCCGGTTCTCCGACGGGGACACGATGTTGCCCGGGAACGGAATCCTCCAGCTGATCCCGACCGCCGCGAGCATCGTGTTGAGCGGGCCGATGAAGTATTTGCGGACGAAGTTCAGGACGTCGTTGATGGGGCCGGCGACCACGTCCAGCAGCCCGTCCCAGACCGACTTGATGGCCGCCTTGACGGAATCGAACACGCCGGGGAAGCCGCGGACGGCGTACACGAACGCGTCGAGGATCGGCTTGATCAGGTGCTGCCACGCGAACGTGATGATGGCGCCGATGGCGCGGAACTCGGGCCCGACGACGTTGACCGCGAGCCAGCTGATGACCGGGGCGAGGACCGTCTTGATGAACCACCACAGGGCCCGCAGCGCCGGCTCGATGATGTTCTGCCAGGTGACCTGAATGACCTGCCCGATCGTGTGGAACGCCGGCACGACCACGTTGTGCCACAGGTCGAGGATCGTCGGCATGATCTGGTCCTTGAACCAGCCCCACATCGCCTTGATCGCCGGGTAGATGACCGTCGACCACGTCACAGACACCCAGTGCCCGAACGCCTGGAACGCCGGCACGAGCGTGTTGGTGATGAACCCGCCGATGGCGTCGAGGGCAGGGTGGATGACGTTCTTCCACGCGTTCGCGATGAAGGTCGAGACAGCAGTCCACACCTCGGTGACGACGGCCCGGAACGTCTTGTTGTGGTTCCACAGGTCGGTGATGACGGCGATGAGGGCGCTCAGGGCGATGAAGATGATCTTGGGTCCGGGGAAGAACACCGCCCACACCGCGCTGATGCCGAGGATGACGCCCGCGAGCGCCTGCGGCGACAGGGACGCGACGAACCGCGCGATGGCGGCAGCTGCCGGCGCGAGCGCCTTCACGATGTCCCACACGACCAGGACGATGTGCCCGACGGCCTGAGTGAAGACAGGCGCGTTGGCGATGAGGAACGCGACGAACGACTGGAACCCCTTGTTGGTGGACAGCGTCGTCGACCACGTCGCGAAGGACTTGGCCCACCCGAGCAGCTCTTTCCCGAACAGTTCCCCGAGCGGGGCCATCGCCTTGAACAGCCCCGCCGCGGCCTCCGCGAGATACCCGACGGTGAGCGCGAACGTCGACAGCCAGCCGGGCGCGTTCTTCGCGATGAAGTCGAAGAAGTCGTGCCAGAACGGCGCCGCGAGGGCACGCCCCGCCTCCGTGAACAGCCGACCCATCACCGTCGCCAGCTCGCCCACGAACCGGGTCATCCCCGGCAGGTACGGCAGCAGCGCCTTGATGCCCTTTTCGAGCCCCGGCAGGAACCCCGTCTGGGCAGCCCTCGACAGCTTCGCGAGCGGGTCCCCGAGCCCGACGATGAACCGGGTGAACTGTTGCCCGGCGGCGGACATGCCGGCCATCGCCTCGTCGACGGCCTTCTGCGCGGTCGCCTTCTCCGCCTTCGACGCGTTCGCGGGGAGGTTCTTCTGGGCGTTGAGGGCTGTCACGCCGCCGAAGACAGGCTTGAGGGCGAGTAGCCCTACCCCGAGGCCGAGGCCGACCGCTGCGCCGGCCTGCGCGAGCCCTACGACGGCCGCCGTAGCCGCCGCGACGGCGGGGATGAGCAGGGTGCCGAGCGCGCCAGCGCCGGCAACCCCGATCCCGACGGTCGCGAGCCGTGCCGCGCCGGCGGCCGCCGGCAGGGACAGCAGCCCCGCGCCACCACCGGCGACCTCGTCCTCGCTGAGCTTGGTCCGGTCGAGTTCGAGCCGCAGCAGCGCCAGTTTCGCGCTCGCGGCGAGGGTGTTGACCTTGACGTCGATGTTGGGGGACCGGGCGGCGAGCTCGTCGAGCTCCAGCTTGATCCGGTCGATCTTGAGCATCGCGGCGCCGGCGTCGATGTCGACCCCGACCCGCGTGTCGTGCAGTTCGAGCAGCCGCGCCCGCAGCTCCGCGATCTTCCGGTCCGCCTCGGTGCTGTCGGCGTCGATCTTCACGTCCGGGAGCGCCTTGAGAGCCGCCTCCACCCGCGCCTTGAACCCGTCAGCGAACGCCCCACCGGTCGCGGCGCCCTTGTCGACGGCCTGCGCGCGCCCACTGTCGAGGCCCCGCTGGACGCCTTCCCGGATGCCCTTGGTGACCTGTTCGGCGATGACGTCCCCGACCTCACGCCCGACCCTGTCGGCGTCGGGCAGGATGTCGCGCCGCAGGTCAGTGGCGAACCGGGCAGCGGAGGGCACGATGTCGACGGCGACCGAACCGACCGTGATCATGGCGTGCACCTCCTGGTTGACGGCGAGCTAGTGGCCCTACTTGACGACGACGGCCCGCTCCGCGGACTGCCGCGACAACTCCTGCAGCGTCACGTCGGCGCTGCGAATCCACCGGTCCCTGTCAGCGGCCCGGTCCGCGCCGATCTTGTCGGCGAGGTCCGCGGCCCTGCCGGCGGCCTCGCTCGGCGTCAGCTCGGGCACCTCGGCCGCGACGGCGTCGGCGAGCGCGGGCAGCAGCGACGCCGGCAGCGTCGGCAGCGGGCGCTCGGCGTTCCGCAGGTCGACCAGGGCTGCGTTTTCGTCGTGCCACGTCCGCGCTGGCACGGCGAGGGCGTCGACGAGCCGCCGGTCGGCCTTGTTCAACGGCCGCGCCTGCATCGTCAACACCTCTCTGGTGTCCGCCCACGCCAGCTGCGACGGGTCCCGCGGCAGCGTGCCCAGCCACGCAATCTCGGACGGCGTGAGGGTGGGGTCGGCCGGCTTGAGGACGGTGCCGCCCTCGCCCTTCCCGTCGGGGACGGCGACCTGCGGCCACGCGGGAAGGTTGAACCCCGGGTGCGCGTAGTGCTCCAGCGGCTCCCTGTCCGGCGTCGCGGCGACGTCCCGGACGAACTTCGCCTGCGCCGGCGTGACGGTGAGCGCGTTCCGGCCGTCCCTGGTCCGCCGGCGGAGGCTCTCGGCGATGCCCTTCGCGCCGCCCTTGTCGATGGCGGTGACCGCGGCGAGGATGTGCTGTCTGGTCAACACTTGAATGCCCTTCTGGTGCAAAGGTGTTCGATGTCTGCGGGGTGAAACCTGACCGCGCGCCCGATGTGGACGACGGGCAGCTTCCCGGCCTTGACGAGCCGGGTGATCGTCCTCTCCGACACGCCCAGCCGGTGTGCTGCCTCGGCCTTCACGAGCAACCGTGGCCCCGACGCCGCCGCCTCCGCGACCTTTGTCCCCTCCTGTCCTCCCGAGTGCACTTGTGTGACGAAGTCACGCAGGATCGGGAGCTCGACCGGGACCGCGTAGCCCCGCTCGCGGCACCACCGGACGTGCACGCTCAAGACGAGCAGGATGTGCGACCCGAACAGCGGCGACGTGAGCGCAGCCAGCACCTCGGCCTCGGTGACGAGCTCGCCGGCGCTCACCGCCCCGCCCCCGCCCACACGACCGCCGGGTAGAACCCCACGGACATGACGGCGAGCCGGTGCTGGCCGGTGCAGCCCACGCCGCAGCCCCTGGTGTCGAGCATCGCCATGACATGACCGGACGACACGTGCGTCTGGCGAAGCTGGACCCGGAGGCGAGGCCCGCACGCGATGACGACCGCGTACGGGCCCATCCCGGACACGAGCGCGCCCTTGAAATGGCACCGGGCGAGCTGCCGGTCGGTGGTGTGGAGCCGGTCGCAGACGTGGTCCTCGCGGACCGCGCCCCCCGTGTCGCTGTCAGGGCCCCTGGGCGCCCCGAAAGCCTCGCCCGGTGTCCCCGGTGCCGGACGGGGCTTCTGGGGCCCTGACGAGGCGCTCACGGCCCGCCCTCCACTACCCGAGGGTTCACGTACAGGTGCAGATCGCCAGTATTGTTCGCGGCCCGAGAGGCAGTATGACCCGGTGAATGTCCGGTATGGGGGTGGAGGTCCCCCCCTGGGGGGTTTGTATGCATTGCGGGGGTGGTCGGCATCGGCTCGCGCGGCCAGCCGGCCCGGTGCAGATTTGCACCAGGGTCGAGCTGGTCGACGGCGACGACGGTGTCGGTGACAGCGACGGTGGAGGTGGTCAGCATGGTCACCACGACTCCGCCTCGGCCGCGCGCCGACGGTTACGGGCTCGGCGCTGGCCGCGAGTGAGGGAATGCTCGGCATCGCATTCCGCGCACCCTCGGCCGCGGCCATCGACCGGCTGCAGGTGGACACGGCAGACAGCACGCGCCGGCCGCGCAGCGACGGGCCTCACGGCTACGGGTACAGCGACGACGGCCTCGATGGGGTCGAGAATCTTGTAGCGGCCACACCCTCGACAGCGCAGCATGGGGTCGCCGCGCTTCCCGACGCGCTCCCTGACGTCGACCCCGGTGCACTGGGGCGTGTGCTCGATCGGATCGAAGCTCATCGCGGCACCCCCTGGGCGTTGTCGCGGGGGAGGCACGACGAGAGGAACCAGAACCACCACTCGTCCGAGTTGAACGTCGGCCGCCGGCAGTGCTCAGTGATCCACGCGGCCGCGGCACGCTTGGTGTCGGCGGAGCACTCCCGCGTCATCGACGCGTGGCAGTGCGTGCACAGCGGCACGAGGTTGGCGCAGTCGTTCGACCCGCCCCGGGCGAAGTCCACGAGATGACCGCGTTCCAGGTAGCCGGCCGCAGAGTTCCAGACTTGGTCGAGGGTGACGTCCCAGTCGGGGACGGGGGCGAGCCAGCCGCAGCCGAAGCAGAACGGCTCACCCCAGCCGATGTCGACCGACCTGTTCCGGGGGAACATGAGCTGCAGCGCCTCCGGCTCGTCGCGCCAGTAGCCGGCGACCCCGGCGAGGCGAGGCATGGCGCCGCGAGACTTGGACGGTGTCCGCGTGGTGGTGCTCGTCATCCCCACCACCCCTGATCGTCCTGGGCGGCGTCGACCTCGGGGAGCGCCGCCTCGCGCCAGCGCCCTACAGGCGCCGTCCACACGCGTACGTCGGTCACGCTCTTGCGGTCGCGGAGCTTGTTCGCGAAGGCGATGGCATCCCGCTCGCGCCTGAACTTCCTCACCAGGACGTCGTCGGAGTAGCTGAACGCGGAGAACCAGCGGACCTCCGACAGCGTCGTCGCCGTCGGTTCGAGCCGCAGCCACGCCGGCTTCACGACGCCACCCCCCGCCGGCGACGGTGATGGGTGCAGCGGCGACCCGCCCGACCGACCCGCACCCGGCACAGGTGACCGTCAGCGCACACCTGGCCGCAGGTCAGGACCCTCGCCATCACCGCGGGCGGCAGCGGCCCTACCAGCTCATGCTCGGGCATGTAGACCTTCGTGTCACCGGCGCCCGGCACCACGAGCCACCACTGCACCGACCCGTCCGGCAGGACCACGACGCAGACCTGACCGATGGCGCCCAGGTCCAGGGACGCGGCGGCGGCGTCGATGATCGGCAGCGTGTCGTCGCTCATGACCTCACGCTCCACATCGTCGACACCGTGGTGAAGTCGGGCATGGCCTCGCCGCGCTCGTCCAGGACCTCGCCGCGCTTGTCGTACTCGTCCTGCCACGCGTTCCACTCGCTGCCCCACCCGCCATCCGAGGCCCGCGCGTGGTGCAGCAGGTGCGAGGGGACGAGGCCGCACCGGAAGCACAGGTCGCGGTAGCCGGGTTCTTCCACGTCGGACCCGTACGGATGCGCCTTGGCGCGCCACTCTTCCGCCATGTCCTCGGGCAGCTCCTGCGGCACCCCCACCGGGCGGTCGCCGTCCCTCAGATGCTCGGGCAGCTGCCAGGGCTGAGGCGGGACGTGCCCCGGCGCCGCGGGCACCTGGGGCACCGGGGGCGCGGCGTGCGTCATCGTTGTGTCCACCCTCGCGCGCTGCTGCTTGTCCTCCCTCGCGCGCTGCAGCCTGTCTGTGAAGGCGTCGACGGTTTCGGTCCTTCCCTCCGGCCGGTGATGAGGGCACAGCTCACCCTCACGCCCCACAGCCGTCCCGCAGGGGTGACCAGTAGCGGTGTCCTCCGAGCCGCACCGGTGGAACCCACGAGGCCCACCACGCGGGTTCTTCTTCTTGGCGGCTGCGTGGCCGCCTCTGGCCGTAGCCCCAGCGGAGGCCGGAGCGCGCGCCGCGCCGCCGGCGTCTCTCTTCACCACGTCCCCGTCCCTCTTGCCTTCGGCTCGGGACGGGGACGGGTTCGGGTTCGGGATCGGGAGGACGTTACTGACGCGTTGGTCACGCGTTACGTAACGCGTTACATCACCTTCCCCCTCTGAGGGGAGGGCATCGCGTTCCTCGGCGGTGAGGGTGTCGAGGTAGCGCGGCTCATAGGTGATGCCCTTCGCCCGCCAGTCGGTACAGAACGAGGGGGTGCACCACGCGTGGTTGCCTGCCTTGTGCCGGCGGAACCGCTCCTGCCGGCGGGCATTCTCGTCCTGCTTCTTCTTCCACTCGGCCTTCTCCACCTGGTGCTGCCAGTCGAGCTGGTAGGCGTCGCCGGCGTCGGTCCACGCCCCGGATGCGACGAGCTCCTGCGCGTCGGCGTCGGCGTCGTCGGAGTCCCAGGCGATCCTCCGGATCATCCGCTTGGGCACGACCCCGTCGGTGAGGTGCTTGTTCGACCAGACCAGCGCCTCGACGTCGAGCAGCCGGGCGGACCGGGACACGCCGGCGAAGGTGGGCCGGTCGAGGTAGTCGTCGGAGAGCTTCGACCACGTCATGCCGCGTCACCGCCGCCCGTCGGGTCGGTGGTGGGGACCAGCTGGATCAGCGCCTCCACGTCGGCCAGGTCGACGCGCAGCGCCTTGTTGCCGATCCGGTAGGCGGGCAGCCGCCCGGAGGCGATGAACCGGCGGATCGTGGCGAGCGACACGCAGAGGTGCTCGGCGGCGTCGGTGAGGGGAACCAGCTCGCGGCGCCGTCGGGCCGGCTTGCCGGGGTTGGATTTTGGAACGGTGGTCATTTCGGAGCCTTCGCAGGTTGCATCGTCTGCGCTTGGCTTCCGTGATCAGAGGTGTTCCCAGTCCACCCGCCACGCGTTGCGCTGTAATGCCTGCACCGCTTGACCGTTCGTTACCCTCCGCCGTATCGCACTGGGACTGTGCTAGCGGAGCTACCGTTCCACCGGCCAGAGTAGCAGGACATACGCGGGCGTGTGCCAACGTCCCCGCATTGCGTCAGTGACCGATCAGGTGACCGATCAGGTGACCGATCAGGTGATGCATCAGGTGGCGCCCGCCATCTTCGACATGGCGGCCGCGATCTGCGCGTCCCGGCCGGCAGCCGCATGCTGGTAGCGCATCGCGGCGGCGGGGGTCGAGTGCCCCAACCTCGCCATCAGCTCCGCGAGCGTCGCGCCCGTCTGCGCGGCCAGAACAGCGCCGGTGTGCCGCAGGTCATGCAGCCGCAGGTCCGGGCGCCCAGCAGCCGTCCTGGCCGCCGTGTAGACCTTCGTCACCTCCGTGTGGATCAGGTGCTTGTCGGTGCTGCCGGGCCGCGCGAACAGCAGCGCGTCCGGGCCCTTCCCGGTGTGCCGGGCGAGGTGGTCCCGGACGGCCGGCAGCAGGTGCGGCGGGATGCTCACCACGCGGACGCCCGCGGTGCTCTTGGGGGTGCCGACGACGTACTGCTTCTCGACCCTGACGACGGCCCGGGTGATGACCAGGGCGCCCCGTTTCAGGTCGACGTCACGCCGGCGCAGCTCCGCCAGCTCGCCGAACCGGAGCCCGCACCACGCGGCGAGCAGCACGAGCAGCCGCAACCTCTCCGGCATGCCCTCCACGATCCGCACCAACTCGTCAGGGGTGGCGACCTCGATCCGGCGGGCCCGCGTCGTACGGCCAGCGCCGCGCACCTGACACGGATTCACCGTGATGAGCTTGTCATGCACGGCCTGCCCGAGCACCGTCCGCAGCAACGCGTACGCGTGCGACCGCTGGGTGGGCTTGGCCGGGTCGAGTCCCTCGTAGAACTCGGTGACGTCCTCGGTGGTGATGGCCGGCAGCAGCTTGTCCCCGAGCGCGGGGTCGATGACCCGCTCCAGCAGCGACAGGTACAGGGCACGCGTGAGGGGCTTGAGCGGCTCGCCGCGGACGCGGCGGCGGTCGACGGCTGTCGGGCCCCACTCCCGCAGCGTGAGGCCCTTACGCCGGGCCTGGGCGCGTTCCCTGGGGGGTCGCCACTGGTCGGACTCCATGAGGCGGCGTTCGGCGGCGAGCCAGCCCTCGGCGTCGACGCGCGCCTCGAAGGTGACGGGGGCGACGTGCCGGGTGAGGTCGGGGCCGAGGTAGGACGCCTGCACCCGCCCGGAGGGGAGCTTGCGGATGGCGCCGAACCCGCGGCGGGTGCGCCGGCGGGGCTTCTTGGTGGTCATGGTGGCCTTCCTGCCGTGCAATGCCCGTGCAACAGCCGTGCAATCTCGTGACCACTTCTGATCACTCCTGCACCTAGGTTACAGTCAGTATCTCCGCAGCGCAGGGGCGGTTTTGGGGTCCTGAGCAGCACGAACACCCGACCGGCATCCGACAGGTTCGAGTCCTGCCGGGGGCGCATTGCGAGCCAAGTCCTGCGCCGACCGCTCACGGCCTCGTTGCCGGGTCTGGGGCGAAGGGGCCGAGCAGGGCAGGACGGTTCGTGCCCGCCGTGGCCACGGTCAGCGTCTCTCCGCCCGAGCCGGACAGCTCCACCATGGCGAGATCTGCCCCTAGGCGATGCAGCTTCGAGGTCTCGTCCGCGGTCGCGGGACGGTCGTGAGCGGCGATGACCTGGATCAGGGCCTCGCCCCAGGCCGCCGGGCTGCCCCGCCAGGGGAAGACGTCCGAAACCCAGACCGCGTGGCCTCTGCTCCAGCGCTTGTGGCCCTCCCGGAGGACACGCACCTCGATGTTGCCGTCCCGGCCACGCAGCTGACGGTTCCGGAACACCACGGTGAAGATGCCGACGGCGCACAGCCACAACGGCACTCCGAGAAAGATCAAGACCGCCCAGATCATCGCAAACCTTCCGACCGCCGGAGCGCTCACTGAGCTCCGGTCCCATCAGTCTGCTTGCTCCCGGCTGGGCGTCAATCGTTCGCGCAGGGTGACGTTTTCAGCGCGGTCTCGGCACCCCGACGCTCTCCGGCGCGCGGCGGGCGGCCCGGCCGTACCACCGGGCCAGGGGCGCCGCGCTCAGTCCATGGGCGAGCACGCTGAGCAGGACGGTGACGGCGATGACCGCCACCGCCTCGTCCGCCGCACGTCCGAGCGCCTCGAGGGCCAGCAGTGCGAACACCAGGGAGGCGAGTCCGCGTGGACCGAACCACCCCGTGAAGAGGACGGTCCTCCGGTCGAGATGGGAACCGACCAGTGCCAGGGCCACCGGGAGCATCCTCACCAGCGTGAGGCTGAGGACGGCATACGCGAGGGTGATCGCGTCGAACGCGTGGATCGCGATGGGGATCGCGACCACGCCGAACGCCATCCACACGAGCAGGGAGAGCAGTCCGCCCGTCTGCTCCAAGAAGGCGAGTTCCTCCGGCGCCCGGCGCCCGGTGCACGCCCCGAACGCCAGGCCGCCGCAGAAGGCGGCGACGAAACCGTTGACCCCAACCGCCCCCGCGGCGGCGTAGCAGAGCAGGGCCAGGGCCAGGACCGCGATCCCGGTCACCTCCTCGGCGGCGAGCCGGCGCCGGCGGGCCTGCCGCAGCAGCCAGCCACCGAGGGCGCCGATCCCTGCGCCGATACCCGCCCCGAGGAGGAGCTGGATCACCGCGGACCGCGCCGACTCGCCGCTCTCCAGGCCGAGGGCGGCGGCGCTGCTGGCTATGGCGAACATGACGATCGGGGTCGCGATGCCGTCGTTGAGCCCGCTCTCGACGGAGATGAGCTCACGGATGCGGCGGGGAACGGCTGTGTTGGTCACGACCGGCATCCCCAGCGCGGCATCGGTCGGCGCCAGCGCCGCGCCGACGAGCAGTGCGAGCGACACCCCGAGAGAGGGGAAGAGCCAGGCGGCCAACCCCCATCCCAGGACGATGGTGAGCGGCAGCCCGATCCCGAGCAGGCGCACGTAACGGCCGACGTCCCAGCGCAGCTCGGCGACGGGGAGCCGGGCAGCGTCCGAGAACAGCACCCAGACCAAGGTGGTCTCCACCAGTGGCGTCAGCTGCTCCGCCGCGCTGGGGGAGTGGATCACGCCGGTCCACACCAGAAGAGCGCCGACGGCGACGAACACCATGGGGGCGGTCACGTTGGCCCGCTCGAAGAAGGCCGAGACCAGGCCCCACCCGAAGAGCACGGTCGTGATGACGACCAGTGCAGACACGTCCATGGGCGTCACTCCTGCGGGCCGGTTGGCGGGTGCCGGGTGCGGATGCGATGTGTGTCCACCCTCCGACCCGACCCCGCGGCGACGCATCATGCCCCCGGGGTGACATGGGTCCAGGCGACCGGTGCGCCAGAGCCACGGCGGATCTCACCTCGGTCGGGTGATGCCGCGGATGGCACCGCGTTCTAGAACGGAGAGACAGGAACGAACCGCACGAGCGCCCGTCAGGACGCGCGAGTAAGGAGTTGCAGGACCATGGCCAACCAAGTCGCTGGCGTGCCCAGCACCAACGCCGACCCCGATCACCGGTACAGCAGCGGAGCCGTCGGCATGACGGTGTTCGCCGGAGCCCTCATGATCATGATCGGCGTGTTCCACGCCTTCCAGGGCTTCGTCGGACTGCTCAACAACACGTTCTACGTCGTGGGGCCGAAGTACGTCTTCCAGTTCAACGTCACCACGTGGAGCTGGGTCCACCTGATCCTCGGCATCATCGTCGCCCTCGCCGGCGTGGCCCTGTTCCGCGGAGCCGTATGGGCCAGGACGGTCGCCGTCGTCGCGGCCTGCGTCAGCATGGTCGGGAGCTTCGTCTCGATGCCGTACTACCCGCTGTGGAGCATCACCGTCATCGTGCTCGACATCTTTGTCATCTGGGCGGTCACGGTCCACGGCCGCGACATCGTTGCCGAGTGACTCCAGTGACCACCACCGAAAGCCCGACCGTCGGCACGAACGAGGTCCACGGCCCCATCGACTTCGTCCTGATCGAGTTCCCCACCGACCGCCTGACCGGCGAGGCGGGACCGGCCCTGCTGGATCTCGTGTCGCGAGGAGTGATCCGCTTGTTCGACCTGCTGGTCGTCAGCAAGGGGGAGGACGGGGCCGTCGAGGTCCTCGAGCTGACCGACCCGCTCGCCGAGAGCGGCGGTTTCTCCTACTTCGCCGGTGTCACGTCCGGCATCCTCGGCAACGACGACGTCCGCCAGGCCGCCGAGGCCATGGCACCCGGGACGGTGGCAGCGCTCGTCGTCTACGAGAACGTGTGGGCCGCTCCCTTCGTGGCCGCCGTCCGCAGGAGTGGTGGTGAGCTGATCGCCAGCACCCGGATCCCTGCCACCGATGTCATCGACGCGCTCGACGCCCTCGAGCAGACCGACTGAGGAGAACAACATGCCAGGACTACTGCGCGGGGTCGCCCGCACCGCCGTCGTCGCCGGCACCGCGAGCGCGGTTGCCGGCCGGGTGCAGCGCCGACAAGCGGCCAAGTTCGCAGACCGTGACGCCCAGACCGCGGCCGACCGCAACCAGGCTTACCAGGACGACATGGCCCAGACGCAGCCGCCGGTGGCCGCACCCGCCGCACCCGCGGCTGCCACTCCGGCCCCGCTGCCCGAGGCCGACCTGGCCAGCCAGCTGAGGGACCTGGCACAGCTCCGGGACGACGGGATCCTCACTCCGGAGGAGTTCGACGGGCAGAAGGCCAAGCTCCTCGCCCGGTGAGGGCGTCGGCCGAACGGCATACGCAATCAGGATCCCTTGCGCCCCAGTCCTGCTCGAGGGCAACTGGGTATGCCGTCGCCTCCAGCGCGCGCTCGCCCGCCCCCGCGCGCTCGTGGTTCGGCCGGGTCACGCTCGGGTAGTTCGCGGGTGCGCTCCGCCTGTCGGTTTGGCTGTGCCAGCGCGACACGGGAGGATACGCGCGTGGCAGGTCAATCAGGGGCGGGCAGTTCCCGGCTCCTCACGAGCGTCAAGGCCCTTCGTTCGGCAGTCTCGGGCGCCAGCCTCCCCCTCGACCTCCCGGGTGCCCCGGCTGCCCGGTCCGCCCGGACGCGGCTGCTCGACCAGCTCGACGACTACGTCATCCCGCGCCTGACGTCGCTTGACGCGCCCCTGCTGGCGGTGGTCGGCGGCTCGACCGGCGCGGGCAAGTCGACGCTGGTCAACTCCGTCGTCGGTCACGAGGTCAGCCTTCCGGGCGTGCTGCGACCGACGACGCGGTCCCCGGTGCTCATCCACCATCCCTCCGATGCAGCCTGGTTCTCCGGGCCGCGCATCCTGCCCAGCCTGGCGCGTATCACCGGCCGGCACTCGTCCTCGGACGGTCCGGGCGCCGTGCGCCTCGTCTCCACCGAGAAGGTCGCCTGCGGGCTGGGGCTGCTCGACGCACCCGACATCGACAGCGTCGTCGAGGCGAACCGCGACCTCGCCACGCAGCTGCTCTCGGCCGCCGACCTGTGGATCTTCGTCACGACGGCTGCGCGCTACGCCGATGCCGTCCCGTGGGAGCTGCTGCATGAGGCCTCCGAGCGGGGGACGGCCATCGCGGTGGTGCTCGACCGGGTGCCGTCGAACGCCGTCGACGACATCCGGATCCACCTCGCCGCGATGCTGCGCGAGCAGGGCCTGGAGCAGGCGCCGATCTTCACGGTCGTCGAGTCCCAGCTCGTCGACGGACTGCTGCCGGCCGACGAGATCGAACGCCTCCGGGGGTGGCTGGCCGCCCTGGCCGGTGACGCGCAGGCTCGCGCCGACGTCGTGCGCCAGACCCTGCAGGGGGCGCTCGCCTCGCTGGAGGAGCGGATGGCCTTCCTCGTCAGCGCGGCGCAGGAGCAGACGGCGGCCGGACAGGCGCTCGTCGACGTGGCGGAGGCTGCCTATGACGAGGCGCGGAGCCAGGTCCACGAGGGCATGGCGGACGGCACCCTGCTGCGCGGCGAGGTGCTCGCGCGCTGGCAGGAGTTCGTCGGCACCGGTGAGTTCTTCCGCCAGGTCGAGTCCACCGTCTCCCGGGTCCGTGACCGCTTCACCTCCTTCCTCAAGGGCGAGCCGGCGCGCGCCGACCATCTCGGCGAGGCGCTGCAGTCGGGCGTCGAGTCCCTGGTGGTCAACCGCGCCGAGCTGGCGGCGAGCTCGATCTCCCGTCGGTGGCGCACCCTTCCGGGGGGCGACCAGCTGCTCACGGCCGATCCGGGGCTGGCGCGCTCGGCCCCCGAGGTCGACCGGCGCATCCAGCGACTGGTGCGCGACTGGCAGGGCGACATCCTCCAGATGGTCCGCGACGAGGGCCGCGACCGTCGCACCACGGCCCGCATCATGGCCTACGGCGTCAACGCCCTGGGCGTCGTGCTCATGCTGGTGACCTTCGCCAGCACTGCCGGCATCACCGGTGCCGAGGTCGGCATCGCCGGTGGCACCGCGCTGGTCGGCCAGAAGCTGCTCGAGGCCGTCTTCGGGGACCAAGCCGTCCGCGAGCTCGCGCGGAAGGCCCGCGAGCAGCTGACGCTGCGTGTCGACGAGCTGTATGCCGCTGAGCTCGCCCGCTACCAAGGAGCTGTCACGACGTTGCACGTGGACACCGACCAGTCCGAGCTCCTGGCGGCGGCCGCCGCCGCCGTGAGGTCTGCGCGATGAGCCCGATCAGGGCGGGGCGGGCCGCGGTGACGCCGGTCTCGAGCGGTGAGCTGAGCACCCGCACCAGTGAGCTGTCGATGGCCTTGGTGTGTGGCGCCGACGAGCTCGATCCCGGGAAGGTCGCGCTCGCGCGGCGGGCTGTCGAGAAGGCCGTGGAGCGCTCCGGCATCGCCGGTGACCACACGGTCGTCGCCCTCGCCGGGGCCACGGGCAGTGGCAAGTCCTCCCTCTTCAACGCCCTGGTCGGCTCCGACGTCGCGACCATCGGGGCACGCCGGCCCACGACGTCGCGCCCCACCGCCGGCATCTGGGGCGACGCCGACGCGTCCGAGCTGCTCGACTGGCTGGGCGTCGACGCGCGCCACGTCGTCGACGAGGGTGCTCGAGAGGGCGATGGTGTGCGGGGCGGTGGCGGCGTCGCCGGCGCCGCCGGCTCGCTCGACGGACTCGTGCTCCTCGACCTTCCCGACTTCGACTCCCGCGAGCTGGCACACCGCAGGGAGGCAGAGCGGGTGCTCGAGCTCGTCGACGTCTTCGTCTGGGTGACCGACCCGCAGAAGTACGCCGACGCCCGCCTGCACGACGAGTTCGTCAGCCTGATGTCCCATCACGATGCCGTCACCCTCGGGGTGCTCAACCAGCGCGACCGCCTGACGCCGGAAGGGGTGAAGACCGTCACCGGGGACCTGGCGAGGCTCCTCGCGGCCGACGGCGTCTCCGACGCGAAGGTGCTCGCGACCTCGACGGTCACCGGCCAGGGCATCAGCGAGCTCAAGCAGCGTCTCGCCAATGCCGTTGCCGGACATGCCGCTTCGCGCCAGCGGCTCAAGGCCGACATCGTGGCCGCCGCGACGCGGCTGCGGCCGGGCGTCGGGGACTCCGAGGCCGACGTGGCCCGCGTGCCGCGCGCCGAGCTCGACGCGTCGCTGGCCCGCGCGGCCGGTGTGCCCATCGTGCTCGATGCCGTCGCCCGCGACTACCGCCGCGAGGCGTTCGCGCACACCGGGTGGCTCTTCGCCCGGTGGACCAAGGGATTCGCCGCCGACCCGCTGCGTCGTCTGCGCCTCGACCGGACCGGAGGACGGCCGCCGATCCACGTCGAGATCGACGGCGCCGACGTGCGTGCCGTGCTCGGCCGCTCGTCCATCCCTGCGCCGACCGTGTCGACGGTCTCGGCCGTCGACCTCGCGACTCGCGCGTTCGTGGACCAGACGTCCGAGGGACTGCCGGTTCGCTGGACGCAGGCCCTCGAGGACGCCGTCGACGATGGTGACGACGGCAGCCTCGCCGACTCCCTCGACCGCGCCGTGATCGGCACCTCCCTGCGTGCCCGCCGTCCGGCGTGGTGGTTCGCCGTCAACGTCCTGCAGTGGGGCCTCGGTCTCGTGGCTCTGGCCGGCCTGGTCTGGTACGCCCTGCTCTGGGCCTTAGCCCTGTTGCAGCTGCCGCGCCCGCAGACGCCGTCTGTCGGCATCCTGCCCTTTCCCCTCGTCATGCTCATTGTCGGCGTGCTCCTCGGGATCGCGCTCGGGGTGCTGTCCCGATGGTGGGCGCGCATCGGCGCCCGCCACCGGAGGGCCGTCGTCGGCACGCGGCTCTCGGAGTCCGTGGAGGCCGTGGCCGACGAGCACATCCTCATCCCCCTCGACAGGGTGCTCGGGCGTCACCGTGAAACGCGTGAGCACCTCCAGGCCGCAGCTGGCTGACCGCCGCGGTTCTCCGGGGGTGGTGTCCGGGCCGGCTCCGTTGTCAGCAGCCCCGGGTTCTCCACACCCTCTGTGAGCGGGCGCGTGCTGTCCACAGGCTGCGGCCCCGGGCGGGTGCGACGACCGGCAGCGGGCGAAGGTGGCTCCAGGCGGCGCAGGGCCGCCGTGAACTCCAAGGAGCACCGATGAACGAGACCCGCATCACCGTGCACGGCAACGTCGTCACGGAGCCGATCGAGCGGCAGGGCCGCAACGGCAGTGTCTACACCACCTTCCGCATCGCCACGACGCCGTACCGCCGCACCATGGACGGTCGCTTCGTCGACGGCGACACGAGCTTCTACAGCGTCATCGCGTTCAACGCGCTCGCCGCCAACGCCGCCTCTGCGCTGCGCAAGGGCCAGCCCGTGATCGTCGAGGGCAACCTGTCGGTGAAGCAGTATCTCGACAACGACGGCCAGCCTCGGACCTCGGCCGAGATCGACGCCGACCACATCGGCCACGACCTGTCGTGGGGCCGGGCCAGCTTCGAGCGGGTCAGCCGCGCGGCCGCGCTCGGGTACGACCGCACCGCCGACCCTGAGGTGCAGGCATCCGTGCGCGCCATGGACGAGGGCGCGTCGGCGGCGGGCGCGCAGCAGCGCCCCGCCCACGTCGACGCCGACGGTGTCGTCGCCGACGACTACGACCCCGAGGGACAGGCCCGGGACGGTGCGCGTGACGGGGCCGTCGAGGCTCTCGCCACGGGCGACCCCGAGACCGACGACTACGAGGTCGTCGAGCGCCTCTCGGCCTGAGGGAAGCGGGTCGGCGGGCGCGGACGCCGATTCGGTGCCGCGCTCGCTGACAGATAGCCTTCTGCGCATGGCCGAGTACATCTACACCATGACCCGTGCGCGCAAGGCACACAACGAGAAGGTCATCCTCGATGACGTCTCGATGTCCTTCTATCCCGGCGCGAAGATCGGCATGGTCGGCCCCAACGGTGCCGGCAAGTCGACGATCCTCAAGATCATGGCCGGTCTCGACCAGCCGAGCAACGGCGACGCACGTCTTGCTCCCGGCGCTTCGGTCGGCATCCTGCTGCAGGAGCCGCCGCTCAACGAGGACAAGACCGTGCTCGGCAACGTCGAGGAGGGTGCCGGCGAGATCAAGGCCAAGCTGGACCGCTACAACGAGATCTCCGCCGAGATGGCCAACCCCGAGGCCGACTACGACGCGTTGCTCGCCGAGATGGGCACGCTCCAGGAGGACATCGACCACGCCGACGCGTGGGACCTCGACAGCCAGCTCGAGCAGGCCATGGACGCGCTGCGCTGCCCGCCGCCGGACTCTCCTGTCACGAACCTCTCCGGTGGGGAGCGCCGCCGCGTCGCCTTGTGCAAGCTGCTCCTGCAGAAGCCCGACCTGCTGCTGCTCGACGAGCCCACCAACCACCTGGACGCCGAGTCGGTCCTGTGGCTCGAGCAGCACCTCGAGTCCTACCCCGGCGCGGTCATCGCCGTCACCCACGACCGGTACTTCCTCGACAACGTCGCTCAGTGGATCGCCGAGGTCGACCGCGGCCGGCTCTACCCCTACGAGGGCAACTACTCGACCTACCTCGAGAAGAAGGCCGAGCGCCTGACGATCCAGGGCAAGAAGGACGCCAAGCTGGCCAAGCGGCTCAAGACCGAGCTCGAGTGGGTTCGCAGCAACGCCAAGGGCCGTCAGGTCAAGAGCAAGGCGCGTCTCGCCCGTTACGAGGAGATGGCGGCCGAGGCCGAGCGCACGCGCAAGCTCGACTTCGAGGAGCTGCAGATCCCGCCGGGCCCGCGCCTCGGGTCGACGGTCATCGAGGTCAAGAACCTCAGGAAGGGCTTCGGCGACCGAGTCCTCATCGACAACCTGTCGTTCTCGCTGCCGCGCAACGGCATCGTGGGCGTCATCGGGCCCAACGGTGTGGGCAAGTCGACCCTCTTCAAGACGATCGTGGGCTTCGAGCAGCCCGATGCCGGCGAGGTGAAGATCGGCGAGACGGTCAAGATCTCCTACGTCGACCAGGGCCGTGAGGGCCTCGACCCCAAGAAGAGCCTCTGGGAGATCGTGTCCGACGGCCTCGACCACATGAAGGTCGGCAACGTCGAGATTCCCTCCCGCGCCTACGTCTCGCAGTTCGGCTTCAAGGGGCCCGACCAGCAGAAGCTGTCGGGCGTGCTGTCCGGCGGCGAGCGCAACCGCCTCAACCTCGCGCTCACCCTCAAGCAGGGCGGCAACCTGCTGCTGCTCGACGAGCCCACCAACGACCTCGACGTCGAGACGCTCGGTTCGCTCGAGAACGCCCTGCTCGAGTTCTCCGGCTGCGCGGTCGTCATCACCCACGACCGGTGGTTCCTCGACCGGGTCGCGACGCACATCCTCGCCTACGAGGGCACCGAGGAGAACCCCGCCAGCTGGTACTGGTTCGAGGGCAACTTCGAGTCCTACGAGGCCAACAAGGTCGAGCGCCTCGGGCCGGAGGCGGCCCGTCCCCACCGCGTCACGTACCGCAAGCTGACACGCGACTGAGCGACCGGCCGCGGGGCCGTTGACGACAGGCCGGGGTGCACCGCACCCCGGCCTGTCGTGTCAGATCCAGCCCTTGCGCCGGAAGACCCAGTAGAGGAGCAGGCCGACGCCGCCGATGATGGCGGCGCTGAAGAGCACGCCCGAGGAGCGCCCGAAACCGGGGTAGGGCACGTTCTGCCCGAACCAGCCGGTGACCGCGGTCGGCACGGCGATGATGGCCGCCCAGCCGGTGAGCTTCTTCATCACCGTGTTGAGGCGGGCGTCCTGCAGCGAGAGATTCGTCTCGAAGATCGTCGTGACCATGTCACGCAGCGACTCGGACCACTCCGCCGCACGGAGGACGTGGTCGTAGAGGTCGTCGTAGAAGCCGTCGAGCTCGGTGTGCCGCTGGTCGAGCTCGCCGCGGTGGCGCAGCACGGAGTTCACGACGTCGCGCATCGGCAGGACGACGCGGCGCAGCTCGACCAGCTCCTTTCGCAGCCGGTAGGTGCGCACCTGGACGGCGTGCATCTTCCCGGCCTCGTCGAAGAGCAGGTCCTCGAGCCCCTCGACTGCGTCGTCGAGCTGCTGGATCGAATCGAAGTGACCGTCGACGACCGCGTCGAGCAGCCCGTGCACCAGCGCGCCGACGCCGAGCTGCAGCAGCTCGGGGTCGTCGTTCCACCGCTCGAGGACGGGCCCCATGTCGAAGTCCTGGCTGCTCCGGACCGTGATGATGCCGCGCGGCAGGACGAAGGCGGAGATGCGCATCGTCCGCAGCCGGGACTCCCGGCCCGTGGCGTCGCTGTCGTCGGTGGGCGAGGCGCTCACGTCAGGCGCCGGCAGGTGGGTCGCGTAGACGGTGAGGAAGGTGTGGCGTGCGTGCCGGGTCGCCTTGGGCCTCTCACCGGCGCTGACGGCGTCCTCGACGGCATGCGGGTCGAGCCCGAGCTCGTCGGCGAGGGCGCTGAGCCGGAGGTGGTCCGGCTCACAGAGGTCGACCCAGATCAGGGAGTCCTCGCGGTCGAGCAGGTCCGACACGACGTCGAGCCCGAACCCCTCCTCGACGACCTTGCCGTGCTGCCACCGGCAGGAGGTGATGCGCCCGGTTCCGTCGTTGCCCACCCCTCCAGTCTCGCAGTGCCCAAAGCCGCCGGCCCGGCAGGACACCGTCAGGCGATGAGCGGGGTGACCTCGCGCGTCGAGGGCTGTTCACCGAGCGCCAGCTGCCAGGCGGCCGCGAGACGACGACCGACCTCGTCGGCGTCGTCGGGGGCGACACAGAACGGAACCCTGACCCACCGGGCGAGGCCGCCCTCGACCCCGAACTGCCCGCCGCTGGCCAACCGCACGCCGGCGCGTTCCCCGACGCGCGCGAGCTCGTCACCTCGCGCCTCGGGAAGCTCGCACCAGAGGTTGAGCCCGCCGGCCGGCACCGTGAAGCGCCAGTCCGGCACATGCCGGTGCAGTGCCTTGACCAGGGCGTCGCGCCGGGCGCGGGCCTCGCGGCGGCGCTCGGTGAGCAGGGCGTCTCCCTGACGCAGCAGGTCGGTGACGACGAGCTGCTCGAGGATCGCCGTGCCGAGGTCGAGGCTGTGGCGCGCCTCGATGACCGCCTCCGCGCCGCCTTCCGGGGCGCGCACCCACCCGACGCGCAGGCCACCCCACCACGTCTTGCCGGCGCTGCCGAGGGAAAAGGCGCCCGGCGAGGAGGCCGCGAAGGGCAGCGGTCGCACAGCGCCCGTGGGGCCGTCGAGCCAGAGCTCCACGAAGGTTTCGTCGACGACCGGCACGGCCCGGGCGCGGGAGAGTGCGGCGGCAACGGCACCACGGGTCCCGGCGTCCATGACGAGGCCGGTCGGGTTCTGGTGGTCGGGGATGAGGTATGCCGCCCGGGCACCGCTCTGACGCAGGCCGACGTCGATGGCGTCGACGTCCCACCCGCTCGGCGTCAGCTGGGCGGGCACTGCTCGGTAGGCCGAGCGTCGCACTCCGACAATGGCGTTCGGGTAGGTGGGGCTCTCGACGAGCACCCGGTCACCGACGTCGAGCTGCGCCCGCAGCACTGCCGACAGGCCACCGTGGGCGCCGGATGTGATGACGACCTGGTCCGGTGACGTCGGTAGCCCTCGGGACTCGAACCACGTGGCCACGCCGGCCCGGGTCTCGGGGAGCCCGCGGGGGTCGTAGCCGGCGGTGGCGAGGAAGCGGGGCAGCTCGTGCAGGGCGCGCTCGTACGCCGCGGTGACACCGGCAGCGGCCGGCAGGGCGGCATACGTCAGGTCGATGACGTCGGGTGGGACGTCGGTGGGGATGAGCCCGGCGTGCGACAGGGCCAGGCCGGACGGGCCCACGGGGAGGCAGACGACGCTGCCCGAGCCGCGCCGGGTCGTGACGAAGCCCTCGTCGCGGAGCGTGTCGAGGGCCGCACCCACCGTGGTTCGGCTGAGACCCAGCTCTGTCGTCAGGGTGCGCTCGCTCGGCAGTCGTGTGCCGACGAGGAGGCGCCCGTCCGAGACGAGCCGTCGGATGCCGTCGGCCACGCCCCGGTAGGCCGGCCGGGGGAGAGGGTCGGGGCCGAGGAGCAGGGCCAGTGAGCGGGCCGACACGGTGCGCATCGGTCCACTCTCCCACGATTGGCCCTTAGAAGTCAGTCCAGTGGCCTTCATGATGGACGGTATGCGCCGTCACGTCCCGCTCGCCAACCTCACCCCCCGCCAGCAGCTGCGGGCCGGGCGACTGCCCCGCCGGGTGGTGCAGCTCCTCGTCGGGCTGACGCTCTACGGCGCCTCGATGGCCATGATGATCCGGTCGACCCTCGGCCTCGACCCGTGGGACGTCTTCCACGCGGGCATCGCGACGCACGTGCCGCTCACCTTCGGCCAGGTGACGATCATCGTGGGAGCCCTCGTCCTGTTGCTCTGGGTGCCGCTGCGCCAGTGGCCGGGGCTGGGGACCGTCGCCAACGTCGTCGTCATCGGCTTGGCTGCCGATGCCGGTCTCACGCTGATCGCCCCGCCGAGCTCGCTGTGGGTCAGGGTGCTGCTGCTCGGTTTCGGCATCGTGCTGAACGGTGTCGCCGGCGGCCTCTACATCGGCAGCCAGCTCGGGCCCGGACCGCGCGACGGCCTGATGACCGGCTTCGCGCGCCGCACCGGTCTCTCGATCCGCCTCGTGCGCACCACGATCGAGCTGCTGGTGCTCGGGGTCGGCTGGCTCCTCGGGGGGCCTGTCGGTCTCGGCACCGTGCTGTATGCCGTGTCGATCGGCCCGCTCGTCCAGTTCTTCCTGCCTCGCCTGACCATCGAGCTCCACGACCACGCCGCGAAACCGCACCTGGAGCAGGCGGCCCCCGTCACGCCGCCGTCACCCCTGGGGTCGACGACGAGCTGACGGCTCAGGCGCCGCCGAGCGGCCAGGAGTGGAGCACGCGGCACCCGCCCGGCTCGTACCACGCCAGGTCGAGCCGCTCGGCCCGGCAGCGGGCCGCGACGTGCGGGCCGACGAGGCTTCTCGTCGACTCCTCGCTGACGTCGTCCGCGAGGGCGTCGAGCGTCAGGTGGGGGACGACGTCACGGAAGCGACCGGCATACGGCGGGCACTGCGGGAAGGCAGCGACGAGTCGTGCGGTGAGCGCCGCGAACGGTTCTGCCGGCTCGGGCAGCAGGTGGACGATCCCGTTGGGGAACGTTCCGACCTCGTCCAGCGTGAAGTCGAACGCGGGTGTGGCACGGGCGATCCCGGCGACGGCGTGGAGCGCGCTCGCTGTCAGGAGCTCGCCGTGGAGGAATGGTGCCAGGGCGGTGACGTGTGCGTGCACGAAGTTCGGGTCGCTCGAGACGTAGTCGGTGTCGTAGTGACGGGTGCGCGCCAGGATGAAGGCCTCCAGTTGTGGCACCGGCACCTGGAGGACCGTATGGCCGGCCGCGGCCGACGCCACGGTCAGTGCCCGGCGCCCACGAGCCGCAGCGCGAGGGCGGCGTTCGTAGCGCCGATCGCGGCGGGGGTGCGGCGGATCGTCGGGGAGTACCACCGGGCCACGTCCACGACGATGGACAGCAGCGCCAGGGCTGTGTCGGCGCTGCCGGCGCTGTCGTCGACGGAGAAGGTGCCGTCGGCGACGCCACGGTCGAGGACCTCGCGCACGAGCGAGTCCATCTCCTTGCGCAGCGCGAGCACCTCCGCGTGGTGCTCGGGGGTGAGGTGGTGGTGCTCGTACTGCACGACGCGGGCGACCTGGTACTGCTCCACGTGCCACTCGGAGAAGCGCG
Organism: Terrabacter sp. FW104-15G4B; assembly: GCF_058790095.1. NCBI lineage: Bacteria > Bacillati > Actinomycetota > Actinomycetes > Micrococcales > Intrasporangiaceae > Terrabacter > Terrabacter sp. FW104-15G4B. Next base: position 66,089 of record NZ_JBYTCI010000012.1, read on the forward strand.
CCATGACGTTGACGAGCTGCTGCCTGGGGGTCGCCTCCTCCGCGATCGCCGAGCGCACCAGGCGCAGGGCCGACTCGTGCCCGCTGCGGCTCAGGGCGAAGAGCAGCTCCTCCTTGGAGTCGAAGTGCACGTAGACCCCGGCGGGGGACAGCCCGGCCCCGGAGGCGATGTCACGAGTCGTCGTGGCGTGGAAGCCCTTGTCGGCGAAGGCGTGGGCGGCCGCCTGCAGGAGCCGCTCGACCGTCGAGGCGTCCGGGTCGGACGTGCGGAGGCCGGCCGGCTGCGTGGGCGACGGGTCGGTCGACGGGGTGGTGGGCTGCGGCACGTTGACAGCATGCCGTAGGGGAGGGAAACTAAGCAAGCGCTTAGTTACCCGCGGGTACCAGCGCGCCGCACCCGTGAGCACGCCCGATGGAGGACCCATGCCCCGCAACATCTACGACGAGGACCACGAGGCGATGCGCGCGTCGGCGCGGGAGTTCGTCGCACGCACCCTCGCGCCCCGCGCCCAGGAGATGATCGAGGGCAAGTCGATCCCGCGCGACATCTGGATCGAGGCCGGCAAGCAGGGCTTCTTCGGGCTCGACATCCCCGAGGAGTTCGGTGGCGCCGGCGTCGACGACTACCGCTTCAACGCCGTCGTCGCCGAGGAGATGAGCCGCTTCAACGCCGCGACGAGCTCCTGCTTCGGCATCCACTCGGACGTGTGTCCGCCCTACATCGTCGACCTCGGCACCGAGGAGCAGAAGCAGCGCTGGCTGCCCGGCATGGCGAGCGGCGACCTCATCTGCGCCATCGCGATGACCGAGCCCTCCGGTGGGTCCGACCTCGCGGCGCTGAAGACGACCGCCGTCCGCGACGGGGACAGCTGGATCCTCAACGGCTCCAAGACCTTCATCACCAACGGTTACCAGGCCGACCTCGTCATCGTCGCCGCCCGCACGGACCCGTCCAAGGGCGCCAAGGGCATCACACTGCTCATGGTCGAGCGCGGCATGGAGGGCTTCCAGAACGGCCGCAAGCTAGACAAGGTCGGCATGGACGAGTCCGACACGGCCGAGCTCTTCTTCGAGAACGTCCGCGTCCCCGACGAGAACCGCCTGGGCGAGGAGGGCATGGGCTTCATCGCGATGATGCAGCGCCTCCCGCAGGAGCGGGTCGGCGCGGCCGTCTCCAACGTGGCGCACGCCAAGGCGATCCTCGAGGAGACGATCCAGTACGCCAAGGACCGCAAGGCCTTCGGCCAGCCCATCGGCGCCTTCCAGCACAACAAGTTCCTCATGGCCGAGCTCGTCACCAAGATCGAGGTCGCCGAGGCCTACGTCGACGACTGCATCGCGGCGCATGCCGAGGGCAAGCTCTCCGCCGTCGACGCCGCCAAGGCGAAGTGGTGGAGCTCGGAGGTCCAGAACGACGTGCTCGACCACTGCGTGCAGCTGCACGGCGGCTACGGCTTCATGAACGAGTACCGCGTCGCCCGCGCCTGGCGCGACGCCCGCGTCACGAAGATCTGGGCCGGGTCCAACGAGATCATGAAGGAGCTCATCGGCCGGGACCTCGGCTTCTGATGGGGGACATTGCCAGCGGCGGACGCCACGAGGGCGCCGTCGCGATCATCACGGGCGCCAGCCGGGGCATCGGCCTGGGAATCGCAGAGCGGCTCGTCGCCGAGGGCGCCAAGGTGGTCGTCACGGCCCGCAAGCCGGAGGCGCTGGCCGAGGCCGTCGATCGGCTCGGGGGTTCGGAGCACGCCCTCGGTGTCGCGGGCAACGCCGCCGACGAGGCCCACCAGGACGAGGTCATCGCTGCCGCCCGCGAGACGTTCGGCGGGCTGCACCTGCTCGTCAACAACACCGGCATCAACCCGGTCTACGGGCCGATGCTCGACTCGGGGCTGGACATCGCCCGCAAGGTGCTCGACGTCAACGTCGTCGCCGCCTTCTCGTGGATTAAGAAGGCGGTGGCCGCCGGGCTCGGCGACGAGAGGCACCCCGGGTCGGTCGTCAACCTGGCCTCGGTGGCCGGCCAGGGCGCGAGCGGCGTCATCGGCTGGTACGGCGTCTCCAAGGCGGCCCTCATCCACCTGACCACCGAGCTCGGCTACGAGCTGGGGCCCGACGTGCGGGTCAACGCCGTCGCGCCCGCCGTCGTCAAGACGAAGTTCGCCGAGGCGCTCTACGAGGGCCGCGAGGAGAAGGTCGTGCGCGCCTACCCGATGAAGCGTCTCGGCCTGCCCGAGGACGTCGCGGGAGCCGTGAGCTTCCTGCTCAGCCGAGACGCCTCGTGGGTCACCGGTCAGACGCTCACGATCGACGGCGGCGTGACCCTCGGGGGAGCGCTGTAGGCCGAACGGGCTCCGCGCTCGACGACTGTCTGCGACGAGAACGGCCCGGCCCCGTTCCCGGGTTCCTCACATGGGGTACTGGAGGCAGGGACGCCCCCACCTAGGGGCGGACCCTTCCCCGCCACGTGGGTCGGCGCGTCGCCACTTGGCGCGCCGGCCGGCATTCGACCGCCTTGCGCTCGACCGGTCGGGGCAGGGAAGAATGCGCTGTGCGGCCACCGGTGTCCGCTCGTCGCCACTCCGTGGCGCCGCGGCGCCGAGCCGCGACCGAACGACGGAAGAAGACCCATGGAGATCTGGCCGGGAAAGCCCTACCCCCTCGGAGCGACGTACGACGGTTCGGGAGTCAACGTCGCCGTCTTCTCGGAGGTCGCCGAACGCGTCGAGCTGTGCCTGGTCGACGACGACCTCAACGAGACCTGCCTCGAGCTGCCGGAGGTGGACGGCTTCGTGTGGCACGGCTACGTGCCCTACGTCCAGCCCGGTCAGCGCTACGGCTTCCGGGTCCACGGTCCGTACGACCCCGCCAACGGGCACCGCTGCAATCCGAGCAAGCTGCTGCTCGACCCCTACGCGAAGGCCATCGAGGGCCAGGCCGAGAACGACCAGTCGCTCTACTCGTACACGTTCGGTGACCCGGACGCGGCGACGACGACCGAGATCAACACCGACGACAGCGTTCGTCACACGATGCACTCCGTCGTCATCAACCCCTTCTTCGACTGGGGCGACGACCGCCCGCCGCGGCACGAGTACCACGAGACCGTGATCTACGAGGCCCACGTCAAGGGCCTGACGATGCTGCACCCGGAGATCCCCGAGGAGGTCCGCGGCACGTACGCCGGCATCGCCCACCCGGCGATGATCAACCACCTGCGCGAGCTCGGCATCACCGCCATCGAGCTCATGCCCGTGCACCAGTTCGTGCAGGACGCGCCGCTCGTCGACCGTGGCCTGTCGAACTACTGGGGCTACAACACGATCGGCTTCCTGGCGCCGCACAACGAGTATGCCGCGGGTGGCCAGCGCGGTCAGCAGGTCCTCGAGTTCAAGGCCATGGTCAAGGCACTGCACGAGGCCGACATCGAGGTCGTCCTCGACGTCGTCTACAACCACACGGCCGAGGGCAACCACATGGGCCCGACGCTGGCGTTCCGCGGTCTCGACAACAACAGCTACTACCGCCTGGTCAGCGACGACCTGTCGCACTACTACGACACGACCGGCACCGGCAACAGCCTGCTGATGCGCAGCCCGCACGTGCTGCAGCTGATCATGGACTCGCTGCGCTACTGGGTCACCGAGATGCACGTCGACGGCTTCCGCTTCGACCTCGCCGCAACCCTGGCCCGCCAGTTCCACGAGGTCGACAAGCTGTCGGCCTTCTTCGACCTCATCCAGCAGGACCCGGTCGTGAGCCAGGTCAAGCTCATCGCCGAGCCCTGGGACGTCGGCGAGGGCGGCTACCAGGTCGGTGGCTTCCCGCCCCTGTGGACCGAGTGGAACGGCAAGTACCGCGACACCGTGCGCGACTTCTGGCGCGGCGAGGGCGGTGCGCTCGCCGAGTTCGCGTCGCGCTTCACCGGGTCCAGCGACCTCTACGAACAGTCCGGGCGCAAGCCGATCGCCTCGATCAACTTCGTCACCGCCCACGACGGCTTCACGCTGCGCGACCTCGTCTCCTACAACGACAAGCACAACGAGGCCAACGGCGAGGACAACAACGACGGTGAGAGCCACAACCGCTCGTGGAACTGCGGCGTCGAGGGGCCGACGACCGACCCGGAGATCCGGGACCTGCGGCTTCGCCAGCAGCGAAACTTCCTCACGACGCTGCTCTTCTCGCAGGGCGTGCCGATGCTGCTGCACGGCGACGAGCTCGGTCGCACCCAGGGCGGCAACAACAACGGGTACTGCCAGGACAACGACATCTCGTGGATCCAGTGGATCCTCGACGAGGACGACCAGAAGCTGCTGACCTTCACGCAGTCGCTCGTCAGCCTGCGGCGGGAGCACCCGGTCTTCCGGCGCCGTCGCTTCTTCGCCGGCAACGCCGACCACGGCGGGGAGAGCGAGCTCGGTGACATCGCCTGGTTCACGCCAGATGCCCAGCACATGGACGACGAGTCCTGGAGCAACGGCCTGGCCAAGTCGCTCATGATCTTCCTCAACGGCTCGGCCATCCCCGAGCCCGACCCGCGCGGGCAGAAGATCTTCGACGACTCGTTCCTCGTGATGTTCAACGCCCACCACGAGGCGCTGACCTTCACCCTTCCCGAGGAGGAGTACGGCGCGCAGTGGATCCCGGTCATCGACACGGCCCTGCACGAGGTGGAGGTCACCAAGCTCGACCCGACGTGGCAGATCCAGGTCCAGTCGCGCAGCATCGTCGTGCTCCGGTGCCCGCGCGAGGTCGTCTCGCCCATCGTTCCCGGCGTCACCGAGGAGGCCACCGCGTGAGGTATGCCAGCGCACCCCTCTCGACCCACCGCTTCCAGCTCGAGCCCGACTTCACACTGGACGACGCGGTGGCGCAGGTCGACCACCTGGCGGCCCTGGGCGTCACGCACCTCTACCTGTCGCCGGTCCTGCAGGCGGCGTCAGGATCGAAGCACGGCTACGACGTCATCGACCACTCGAAGGTCGCCGAGGGGCTGGGCGGCGACGCCGGGCTCGCCAGACTGGTGGAGGCGGCGAAGGCCGCCGGCCTCGGTGTCGTCGTCGACGTCGTGCCCAACCACATGACCACGCCGACGCCCCTGTCGCTCAACCGTCCGCTCTGGTCGGTGCTGCGCGAGGGCCGGCAGTCGGCATACGCCACGTGGTTCGACGTCGACTGGGACGCCCAGGACGGGCGCCTCCTGCTGCCCGTGCTCGGGTCCGCGCTCGAGGACGTGCTCGCAGCCGGCGAGATCGCCGTCGGCGAGCACGAGGGGGAGCCGGTCGTGCAGTACTACGACCACATCTTCCCGCTCGCTCCCGGCACCGACCCCGGAATGCCGCTGGGGGAGCTCCTCGACGCGCAGCACTACCGCCTCGCGTCGTGGACGGTCGGTGACTCGGAGCTGAACTACCGGCGCTTCTTCGACGTCACGTCGCTCATCGCGGTGCGCGTCGAGGAGCCGGAGGTCTTCGACGCCACCCACCGGCTGCTCCTCGAGGGCATCCGGACCGGCACCATCGACGGCCTGCGCATCGACCACCCGGACGGCCTCGCGGACCCCGAGGGCTACCTCGAGCGCCTCGCCGACGCGACAGGTGACTCCTGGGTCGTCGTCGAGAAGATCCTCGAGGGCAGCGAGCGCCTGCCGCAGACGTGGCGGACCGCCGGCACGACCGGCTACGACGCCCTGCTGCGCATCGGGGGGCTCTTCGTCGACCCCGCCGGCGCGCAGCCGTTGGAGGACCTGTCGACCGAGCTGCTCGGGGAGCGACAGGACCTCGGGGCCATCGTCGCGGAGTCGAAGCGGTGGGTCGTCGAGGTCATGCTCGCCACTGAGGTCAGCCGGCTCATGCGGCTCGTGGTGCGGGCCCGCCCCGACCTCGACGAGAAGGCCGCGCGCGCCGTCGTCGAGGCGATGCTCGTCGGGATGCACCGCTACCGCGTCTACCGTCGCCCGGGCACGCCGGCCGGCGCCGGCGACGCGGCCGAGCTGGCTGCAGCGGCCGCGGCGGGCGGCCAGACCGCATCCGGGCTCCTGGACCCCGCCACCGTCGACGCCGTGGTCGACCTCGCGCTGGGGAGCGCCGAGGTGCAGGACGAGGCGGCCCGCGACGAGTTCGTCGTGCGGTTCCAGCAGACGTGCGGCCCCGCCATGGCCAAGGCGATCGAGGACACCGCGTACTACCGCTACGTGCGCCTCGTCGGGCTCAACGAGGTCGGCGGAGACCCGGCGCAGGTCGGCCTGCCCGCCGCCGAGTTCCACGAGTTCGCGCAGACGCTGCTGGCCGAGTGGCCGCAGACGATGACGACGCTCTCCACCCACGACACCAAGCGCGCCGAGGACGTGCGAGCCCGGCTCCACGTGCTTGCCGAACGTCCGGACGCGTGGGCCGCCTGGGTGCGGAAGGCCCGCGAGCTGGCGGCGCCGGTGCGCGCCGACGAGCTGGACGCGCTCACGGAGTACTTCCTGTGGCAGACCGTGGTCGGCACCTGGCCGATCACCGAGGAGCGCCTGCAGGCCTATGCGCTCAAGGCGATCCGCGAGTCCAAGCTGTACACGCGCTGGACGGATCCGAACGAGGCCTACGAGTCGGCTGTCGAGCGCCTCGTGTCGGGCCTGGTGACGAGGCCGGAGATCACCGAGCACGTGCAGCAGTGGGTCGAGACCACGCGGCACGAGGCCCGCGCCAACGTGCTCGGCCAGAAGCTGGTGCAGCTGACGATGCCGGGCGTGCCCGACGTCTACCAGGGCACCGACCTGGTCGACCTGTCGCTCGTCGACCCGGACAACCGCCGGCTGGTCGACTACGACGAGCGTCGCGACCGGCTCGCGCGCCTCGACAGTGGCGCGGCACCGGCCGACCTCCACGACGAGAAGCTGCTCGTGACGGCCGCGGCCCTGCGCACTCGCCGGGAACGGCCGGAGTGCTTCACGGGGGCAGCGGCCACCTACCTGCCGGTCCCGACCTCGAGCGAGCACGCGCTCGCGTTCGGGCGCGGCACCCCCGACGGCCTCGACGTCGTCACAGTGGTCACCCGTCTGGCCGGTCGGCTGCAGGATGCCGGCGGCTGGCGAGACGCGACCCTCGACCTGCCCGCGGGCCGGTGGTCCGAGCTGCTCTCGGGCCGCACGCTGGACGGTGGAGAGGTGGCCCTCGCCGATCTGCTCGGCGACGCCGGCCTGCCCGTTGCGCTGCTCGTGAGAACAGGGGCCGACCATGACGCCTGAGAACCTGACCGTCTGGGCCCCGGACGCCTCGCGCGTCGACGTCCTCGTGACACCGATCGTCGGGTCGGGGTCGGAGCCGACGTCGGCGACCGAGCGGCACGCCATGACGGCCGCGGAGGGCGGCTGGTGGTCGTGGCCGCGTCCCGACGAGGTGCCGCTCGACTACGCGTTCAGCATCGACGGCGGCGACCCGCGCCCCGACCCGCGCAGCGCCTGGCTCCCGCACGGCGTGCACGCGGCGAGCCGGACGTTCGACGCCACGGCATACGACTGGGGTGACGACGGCTGGTCCGGCACGCGCGGCGGTCACGGGGTGCTCGGCGGGGTGGTCTACGAGCTCCATGTCGGCACGTTCACCCCCGAGGGGACCCTCGATGCCGCGGCGGGGCACCTGAGCCACCTCGTCGACCTGGGCGTCGACGTCGTGGAGGTCATGCCGGTCGCGGCTTTCGGCGGCACGCACGGCTGGGGGTACGACGGAGTGGCGCCGTATGCCGTCCAGCACAGCTACGGCGGTCCGGCAGCCTTCCAGCGCTTCGTCGACGCGTGCCACGCCCACGGTCTCGCGGTCTGCCTGGACGTCGTCTACAACCACCTCGGTCCGACCGGCAACTACCTCGCCGAGTTCGGACCCTACTTCACCGACACGCACACGACGCCCTGGGGGCCGGCGGTCAACCTCGACGCCGAGGGGAGCCACGAGGTGCGGCGCTGGGTCATCGACAACGCGCTGCGGTGGTTCCGCGACTTCCACGTCGACGCGCTGCGGCTCGACGCCGTGCACGAGCTGCGTGACGAGTCCAAGCCCCACATCCTTGCCCAGCTGTCCGGCGAGACCGCCTCTCTCGCAATGGAACTCGGGCGTCCGCTCGACCTCATCGCAGAGAGCGACCTCAACGACGCCGTCATGGTGACGCCGACCGCTGAGGGTGGGTGCGGCATGACGGCGCAGTGGGACGACGACATCCACCACTCGCTGCACGTGGCGCTGACGGGCGAGACCCAGGGCTACTACGCCGACTTCGCGGGAGGCACGGAGGCGTGGCCGGAGGGCGGACCCATCTCGGTGCTCGCCAAGACCCTCACCGACGCGTTCCTCCACGACGGGCGTGTGTCGACGTTCCGCGGCTCCGTGTGGGGGGCGCGCGTCGACGCCGAGGCCCGCTCGGGTCACCAGTTCCTCGCCTATCTCCAGACGCACGACCAGGTGGGCAACCGCGCCACGGGTGACCGCATCGGCGACCAGATCTCACCCGGGCTGCAGGCTGTGGGCGCCGCCCTCTACCTCCTTTCTCCCTTCACCGCCATGGTCTTCATGGGCGAGGAGTGGCGGGCCAGCACCCCCTTCGCGTTCTTCACCTCGTTCGAGGAGGAGTGGCTCGCCGACGCCGTGCGCTCCGGCCGTCGCGCCGAGTTCGCGGCACACGGCTGGAACGAGGCGGACGTCCCCGACCCACAGGATCCCGCGACCCGGGCGCACAGCGTGCTGGACTGGCGCGAGCCGTACGCGCCGGGGCACAACGAGATGCTCCACTTCTACCGGGAGCTCATCCGGGTGCGACGGGCCGAGCCGGACATCGCTTCCGGTGACCTGAGAGCCACGTCGGTCACCTACGACGAGGACGCGGGGTGGCTCGTCATGTCCCGAGGCTCGATCCACGTCGTCGTGAACTTCGCCGGTCGCTCGCAGGTCGTGCCGTTCCAGGGTGAGGTCGAGCAGGTGCTGGCCTCGTGGGGCAGGTCGCCGATCGTGGACGCGCAGGGAGTGCGCCTCGACGGCCACGACGTCGCGGTTCTCCGCACCGTCTGACCCGGTCGCGGGGGTGCAGCGGCGCAGGCCACGGGGGTCTTGCGCATCCCGTCAGCGAGCTCACGCCTCCTTGACGCGGACCATGCCCTCCTGGGCGGTCGTGGCGACCAGCGTGCCGTCCTGGCTGAAGATCTCGCCGATCGACAGGCCGCGGCCGCTCACCGCGGAGGGGGAGCGCTGTGCGTAGAGCAACCAGTCGTCGGCCCGGACGTCCCGGTGGAACCACATCGAGTGGTCGAGGCTGGCGACGCGCAGGCGGCGGTCGGTCCAGACGAGGCCGTGGCGGCGCAGCACCGGCTCGAGGAGCGAGTAGTCGCTCGAGTAGGCGAGCACCGCTGCGTGCAGCAGCGGGTCGTCCGGGAGCCGGTCGACGGCGCGCATCCAGACGTGGTTGGCCGCGACCTGCTCTGGGCCGGCCTCGAGGAACATGTTGCTCTCCACCGGGCGCAGCTCGATCGGCCGTGAGTCCGCGATGTGTCGCGCGCCGGGGTGGTCGACGCCGCGGAAGGCGTCGGCCAGCGATGCCAGCCCGTCGGGCCCGGGGACGCTGGGCATCGAGTCCTGGTGGTCCAGACCCGCTGCGCGCTGCTGGAACGAGCACACCATCGACATGATCGGCGCGCCCTTCTGGACCGCGTGCACGCGGCGGGTGGAGAAGGAGTTGCCGTCCCGCATCTCCTCGACGGCGAAGCGGATCGGCAGCGTGTCGTCGCCGGGCCGCATGAAGTACCCGTGCAGGGAGTGGATCGGTCGGGGGGCCGCGGCGTCGTTGACATCGCGCACGGTGATGCCGGCCGCCATGACGCACTGGGCCAGCACCTGGCCCCCGAAGACCCGACCGTGCGGCATCTTCTGGCTGCGGCCCTCGAAGACGCGGGCGGAGGCGGCCCCGATCGACTCGGCGGCGTCGCGTCCTTGCACGTCGGTGACCGCGATGTGCGCGGTGCCGACGTCTCGCAGGCTCAGGACCTCGATGAGGTCCTCGAGCGGGGGCAGCGGGCGCGGCTCGGCCGTGGCGTCAGCACTCACAGGACGACCCTACTGGGCACCGGGCGGTGGCCGCGGCGACGCCCGCGGGAGGGTCACGCCTCCAACGCGAGCGCCATGGGCAGGACCGAGGGAGCGCCCGCCTCGCGCAGCAGCCCCGCGCAGACGGTGAGGGTCCACCGGGAGTCGGCGACGTCGTCGAGCAGCAGCACCGGACCCGGTATGCCGCCCAGTGCCGAGGCTAGCTCGGGACCGACCGCCAGCCGTTCCCAGACGTTGGCGAGCCGGAAGGCGCTGTTGCCGCCGGGCTCACCGATGGGACCGCCCTCGACGAGGTCGAGCGCGCCGAGGTACGGCAGCCGCCCGAGCTGTCCGAGCCCCGCCGCGAGGGAGCCGACCAGCATCGGCCGACGACGCGAGGGCACGGAGACGATGGCGGCGGGACGCTGCTGCCACCCCCAGCCCTTGAGGACGTCCACGCAAGCGCGCACCACCTCGGCGGGCACCTCCTGGTCCTCGCCGCGGAGCAGCATCCGCAGCCGTTGACCCCAACCCAGATCGCTGAGTCGGGCGACGGCGCGACCCTCCTCCATCGAGAGGGTGGGCGAGATCCTCCCCTTGAGCGGAACGCCGAGGCGGTCCATGCCCGAGGGCCACTGCGCGCGTGACTCGAGCACCACCCCGGGACGCTCGAGGCGCGACCGGGCGGTGTTGACGGCAGCTTCCGGAATGGTCGTCTCGAACCAGGGACCGGCGCAGCGGTCGCACCGCCCGCACGGCTCGGCTGAGTCGTCGTCGAGCGTCTCCTGCAGGAACGCCATGCGGCATCGGTCGGTGCGCTCGTAGTCGACCATGAGCTGCTGCTCACGCTCGCGGGCCTGCGTGACGCGCCCGTAGCGCTCGGCATCGTAGGTCCACGGCTCACCGGTCGCGGTCCAGCCGCCGGGGACGCGGTGCACGGCTCCGTCGACGTCGAGCACCTTGAGGAGCAGCTCGAGGCGGGTGCGCCTCACGTCGACGATCGACTCGAGCGCGACGGTCGACAGTGCCTTGGGCGAATCGGACAGGGCCCGCACGACGGCGTCGGCCTGGTCCTGCTTGGGCATCGAGGCCGAGGCGAAGTAGCGCCAGATGTCCTTGTCCTCCGGTCCGGGCATGAGCAGGACGTCGGCCCGCTCGGTGGCACGGCCGGCGCGACCGACCTGCTGGTAGTACGCGACCGGTGACGACGGGGCGCCGAGGTGCAGGACGAAGCCGAGGTCCGGTTTGTCGAAGCCCATGCCGAGGGCCGAGGTCGCGACCAGAGCCTTGACCTGGTTGTCGCGTAGGGCCTCCTCGAGCCGGATGCGCTCGCTGGGTTCCGTGCGGCCGGTGTAGGCGGCGACCTGGTGACCGGCCTCACGCAGGGCGGCGGCGACGTCCTCCGCAGCGGCGACTGTCAGGGCGTAGACGATGCCGGAGCCCGGCAGCTCCGCGAGGTGTGCGATGAGCCAGGCCAGCCGCTGCTCGGGGGCCGCGAGGGGCAGCACCCCGAGGCGCAGGGATGCCCGCGCCAGGGCGCCTCGCAGGGTCAGAACGTCGCGCCCGCCCGCGCCGAGCTGCTCGACCACGTCCGTGACAACCCGGGCGTTGGCGGTAGCCGTCGTCGCCAGCACCGGCGTTCGCTCCGGCAGGGTCGTGAGCAGGTCTCGGATGCGCCGGTAGTCGGGGCGGAAGTCGTGGCCCCAGTCGCTGATGCAGTGCGCCTCGTCGACCACGAGCAGCCCGCACGTCTCGGCGAGCGCAGGCAGCTGCTCGTCGCGAAAGCGGGGGTTGTTGAGCCGCTCGGGGCTCACCAGCAGCACGTCGACCTCGCCGCGCCCGAGCGCGCCCGACACCGCTCCCCACTCGTCGGCGTTGGTCGAGTTGAGCGTGACGGCCCTGATTCCGGCGCGCCCGGCAGCGGCGATCTGGTCGCGCATGAGCGCGAGGAGGGGGCTGACGATCACGGTGGGCCCGGCGCCCTCGGCGCGGCGAAGGGCGGTGGCGACGAAGTAGACCGCGGACTTGCCCCACCCGGTGCGCTGCACGACGAGGACCCGACGTCGGCCGGCCACGAGCTCGTTGATCGCCTCGAGCTGACCGTCGCGGAAGTCGACGTCGTCGCGGCCGACGAGGCGCCGCAGGGCCGTCGTGGCCCGCTCGCGCAGGGCGGGGTCGACCTCGGCGACGGCCGGTGCGGAGAGTGCCGAGGTGGTGGGTGACGTCATGGCACCCAACCTACGTCGACCCACCGACCGGGCCGACCGGCATACCCAGGCTGTGGACGGGACGGCCGCGAGAGAGGGGGCTGTGGACAGGTGCGACCCGGCGGGGCTGGAAGGATGGGGCGTATGACGCAGACGAGCGACGCGACCGGCAGCCCGCGCGAGGCCGAACCGCTGTCACGGCCGTATGCCGCGCACGTCGCCCTGCGCTGGTCCGACATGGACGCGTACGCGCACATCAACAACGTGCAGTTCCTGCGACTGCTCGAGGACGCTCGCGTCATTGCCTTCCGCGACTGGTTCGACGGTGGGGGAGCGGGTGACAAGTCCCTGCTCGACGAGGGCGTGCTCGTCTCCCGGCACGAGATCGAGTACCGCCGGCCCCTCGGCTTCCGGCACGCCCCCGTCGAGATCCAGCTGTGGGTCTCCCGCGTCGGAGGCGCCGGCTTCGACGTCGCCTACATCGTGACCGACCCCGACGGCGTGGGGGACGGCGAACGCCCGGTCTACGCCGTCGCGGAAACCGAGCTCGCCCTCTACGACTTCGCGAGCAAGTCGCCACGGCGTATCCGGCCCGAGGAGCGCGCGTCGGTGCTCGCCCACGTCGGCGGCCCCGCCCCGTTCCGGAGGCGGCGGCGGTGAGCGGCACGCCGCTCATCGACTTCGGCGACCCGCGCAGCCTCGCCGATCTCGGCACGTACTTGGCGCGGGCCAGCCGCGCCAACCCCGGCGGGGCGGTGCGCCTGCAGGTGCTGGGCAACCTGCTGGTCACCACTGTCGCCGTCATCGAGGGGACCGGCCTGATGGGTGACGGCACGGTCCTCGGCATGCGCGTCGTCCGCGTCGCTGCGTCCGACGCCGTCGACACCACGGTCGCCTTCGCGTCGGTCACCGACCGTCTCGCGCGCGAAGGCGGAGGCGCGGTGCTGAGCATCCCCCCGACCACCGTACGGGCACCCTGGAGCGGGCTCACCCCGCCCCGTGACGGATGGGAGCCGGTCGGCCAGATCGATGGCGCGGTCATCGACTCACTTGCGCGACAAGGCATCTCGCAGGTCGCCGAAGGCACGCCCGAGAACGCCGGTGGCCATGCGGTCGAGTCGCTCCGTCGGCGTACGTGGGGCGCGATGAGCGACACCGTGCCACCCATCACCACGGGGCTGGCGTTCGGCGCGCACGTCCTCGGCTTCACCACACCCGGCGAGCCCGCGTCGATCTCGGCGCACGGCCGTTGGACCCGTCTGACGACCTCACGCGGACACGTCCTCGTCCGCTGACCCGATGGCGTATGCCGTCTGGCGGCGGCGCTCCTCGCGCGCTGGCGCACGATTCGCTCGGGTGCGTCAGAGTCGTCCTGTCCAGGCCCCGCGCTCGACGAGCACGTCCTTGAGGACGTCGATGCGGTCGCTGACCAGGCCGTCGACACCGAGGTCGAGGAAATGCCTCATGGCGTCGGGGTCGTCGACGGTCCAGACGTGCACCTGCTTGCCGTGGCGGTGCGCGGTCTCGACGAGCCCACGGCTGACGATGGTCATGCGCCGACCGCGCACCGGGATCGAGGGCGGCACCTGGAAGACGTCGGCGGGGCTGCGCAGGAGGGCTGTCACGAAACGCGGCCCGAAGCGGGCCACGGCGGTGCCCATATACGCCGCTGCGGTGGCGACCGACCCGCGCGACAGTCGGCGGAAGTGGGAGATGCTGCGCTGGGAGAACGAGCCGACGCAGACCTGGTCATGCAATCCCCGTTCCTCGATGATGCGCCAGAGCGGCTCTGCCGTGCCGAGGGCCTTGAGGTCGATGTTGACATTGAGGTCGGGCCACGCGTCGAGCACGTCGGTGAGCAGCGGCACGTGCCCGCCGTCACCGACCTCAGCGTGCGACACCTCCGACCAGGGCAGGTCGCGAATCCGTCCCCGCGCGTTGCTGACCCGGTCGAGCCTGGTGTCGTGGAAGGCGACGAGCATCCCGTCGCGGGTGACGTGGACGTCGGTCTCGAGATGGGTGTAGCCGAGGTCCACCGCGTTGGCGAAGGCCGTCATGGTGTTCTCGAGCCCGACGTTGGGCTCATAGAGCGCCCCGCCCCGGTGAGCCAGCGCCACGGGAGTCCGGTCGAGGTAGGGGCGCGCCGTCACCATGGCGCCGAGGCTAGTCGTCGATGGTCAGTCGATGTCGGGCAGGCTTTCCAGTACGTGCTCCGCCCACTGTCGACCGACACTCGTCAGGTCGAACCAGATGAAGACGAAGAGCGGATCGACGTCGAGATCCGACCACATGGACAGGATTCGGCTGGCGTGTTCCTCGAGCGATCCGGGCCACGGACAGTGCTCACCACCGACAAGATCACCGACTCGTGCGTGCCCGTCCTGGAGTAGCCGTCGGGCCAGCCCGATGGCTACCAAGCGGTACTGCGCCTCCGACTGCGGACCGGCGTAGCGGGCGACGTCGAAGAAGTCGGCGGGCTGCAGCCAGTCATCGAGGCCGCGGGTCACGAGCAGCCCGTAGATGGTGTCCCGGTCCAGTCTGAGGTCAGGGTTGCGCCACTGCATCGATGTGCACCTTCTTGTAGTCGCCGTCGGGGAACCATACGTCGATCGATAGTCCGAACCGCGTCGAGGTGCGCTCACCGATGCGGAGTCCGTCATCGTGCTGCCACATGCTGCCGTCGTAGCTGTTTGGCACCTCTACACGTCTGGCATTCGCCGTGAGTTGTCTGAGTAGTGTCCGCAACTCATCTTCGGATTCAACGAGACGCACGTACTTTTGCCGTCCCTTCGGAAGCCGGGTCAGGATGCTTGCCACGTCGATTCGCTGATTCGCGACGTGGGCCCGGTCGGTGGGGCCGAGGCGGTCCTTGACTTGTTCCATCACGGACGAGGCGAGGTCTGGGCCGCCGTCCTTGAAGGCCGCGTCGGCGGCAGCTCGGATCTCGACGGCGCGCGCCGCGCGCAGGTCTGCGGCCTTGGGCAGCAGGGGCGCACGACCAGCACCAACCGCCAGTTGCGTCGTGACATCGGCGCAACCGCCGGTGAGCGCCTCGATGCGTGTGACGAGCCCGACGTGGCGGGCGTCGTCGAGCTCCGTCTGGGCGAGCTCGACGTTGGAGCGGATCAGAGAGATCACGAGGTCGTCGCCGGCAGAGCGGAGCGTGCCGCCGTCGGCGTAGGTGTGCACCGCGGTCACCAGGCCGGTGACCCCGCCATGGCGGATGTCGCCGACGACGTGCCTCGCCTCGGCAAGGCCCTGCCACGTCGAGCGGTTCAGGTCGTCCTGGCGCCGGGCGAGATCGACAAGGGCTGCAGACGCCGCCCGGTCGATGAACCCGAGTCGCACCAGGTGGGGCTGCGCGTCATCACCGGCCTCGACCGAGTCCCTGGCTGCCTGCAGCTCACGGTCGACGAGGCGGTCGTATGCCGCGCCGGTCCCTTTGGCGTGCAGCCCCATTCCGGTGTCGACGGCCAGCGCCCCCACGACACGCGTCAGCTCGCGGCTGTCGAGCCACGGCTCCATGCCGCGCGAGGTCGCGGCCGCATACCCCGCAGGTCGGGCGGAGGTCGAGACGGGCGCCGTGAGCGCGAGGTCGATGTTCTCGCGCATCGCCGAGAACCAGTCGGCGACGAGGTGCTCCACCGGCGCCGTCGCGCTCGTGTAGATCTGCGTCGTCGCCGGCTCCAGCATGGCGTGCGCACTCGTGCGCGAGACCTCGAGCATGACCCGTGCGCGGGTCTCGGCGGCACCCGCGGCCGTGCTCGCGGAGATGCTCGGCAGCAGCCAGGCGAGGTCTGCGTCCGTTGCCAAGCGCAGCTCCCGATGGCTCTCGATCCCGCTGGCGTCATAGGTGATCCACCGCCGGACGAGCTGCTCGCCGAGGGTCATCCGGTCGCCGCGCAGGTTTGACAGCGCCCCTCCTGCCACGGCCGAGCCGGGCAACGGCTCCGCCAGCAGCGCCCCGTGCTCCGCGGGATCGTCGCCGACCTGAGCCAGCAGGACGTGGACGGGATCACCGGTGTGGGACGCGTCGTCGAACCAGGACGCGAACGGTTCCTGCGCGTCGGCACGCAGGGTGGTCCCGTGCCGCAGCCGCGTGTCGGAGTCGCGCGTCTCGGAGATCTCGGCGGTGGCTGCCGCCACGGCCGCCCGGCGCGCCAGTCGAGCCGGCAGTCGACGGCCGTCGCCGATGGCGCGAGCCCCCGACAGCAGCTGCCCGAGCAGCCACGCACCGCTCGCTCGGCCCCCGCTGGACGCGTCGACGTGGACCCGGTCGACAGCCGCGACGAGGTCGTCGGCGACCAGTGCCGCGCCGGACGCCAGCTGTGCTCGTGTTCGCGGGTCCGTCCCGGGTGGCGGGGTGTGGCTCGTCGCGGTGAGCATGAGGGAGCCCAGCGCACCGAGGAGTCCACGCACGGTGTCGACGTGCGCGCCCGACTCACCCCTGGTGACGCCCGCACTCATGAGGAGCTGGAGCAGCCCGTCGGCACGGAGCTCCGAGAGCAGGGTCTGGGCGTAGACCGGGTCACCGCCCCTGGCCCCAATCTTCTTCGCGACCTGCCCCGCCAGCTCGGCGCCCACCGGCTCCGCCGCACCAGCGCCCCCGGCAAGCATCCGGCGCACCAGCGCGCTGTCGGCGAGCGCGGCGGCACGGGACTCCCGCGCCATAACGACGCCGTCCGCGAACCACAGACCACCGGTCACCGCGGAGCGCACGCGCTCGGCACTCGGCGTGGTGGTCGACGGGAGGGTCACGTCCGTGATCGCGGCGATGCCGCCCGCACAACGCCTCGCGGTGGCGCGCAGATCGTCGAGGACGGCGGCATACGACCGGCCCAGCCGCGCGCGACCCGCCGCCAGCTCGGCGCGGGAACGCTCCAGGCCCAGGACGCCGACCGCCCCAGTGGGGTCCGGAAGGCTCGCGACGCGCAGCGCCGTCAGGGCGTGCTCGGCCTCGAGTGCGTCCCACTGGCGCTGCAGCGAGCGCACGCGGGCGATCGTGTGGGTGAGCGCGGCGGCATACGTCTGCAGTGACCGCGACGTGCCGGACAGGCCTTCGACGACCCTTCGTGACCGGCGCCCGAGCTCGTCCGCCTCCGTCCGCGCGGCCGCCGCCGCGTCACCGGTCCAGACGGCGCCGAGCCTGGCCCCGAGCGTCCCGCGCACCGTGGTCGTCGACAGCGCGCGTGAGGCCGCCCGGTCGAGGGCACACGCGGCCGCGCGGAGGCCGGCGGGGTCCCCGGCTGCCAGGGGGAGAGCGACCTCGCCTGGGACGACCTCCGCGGGATGGCCAAGCTCGTGGACGCGGCTCATCTATGATCTGGCGAACCCGCAAGCACGGCAGGCGCGCTCGCCGCCACGTGGGCGAAGCCGGCTGTGATGAAGAGCTCCACCGACCGCGCCTGCGCCGTGGACTGGTCGAGGCGGTCCCCGAGGGCGGCGGCCGCATCGGCGACAGCGTCGAGGGCGTGCGCGTGCACGACGCGGAAGCGCTCCAGGGCGGCCCGGAGACCGTCACCCTCGGTCCCCGCGGAGGTCATCGCCCCGGCCGTCGCGCCGGCAACCAGCGACGCGCACTCACGCAGCTCGACGGGATCGCCAGCCAGCGCGAGCCGCTCGCCGGAGACCCCGTCGGTGTCGATGGCGTAACGCGTCATGCACCGACCGTAGGAAATGTGCGCCCACCGGCCGGGCCGTCATCCACAGGCACGGTATGCCGCGAGGCCCCCGTCCGAGGGACAGGGGCCTCACGTGGGTGGAGCGGCCGCGCCGCCCCTCAGGTGCTCAGGACCAGCGGGCCCACACCGTCGTGTCCGTCGGGACGAGGCCGTCCTCGAGGGGCCCTGAGGCGACGATGACCTCCGCGCCCTCCGGGAGCTCCACGGGCTCCGCGCCGAGGTTCGCGACGACGAGGACGCGGTCACGGTGCGACGAGCCGTTGGCCAGGGCCACGACCTCTGCGCCGTACCCCTCGACCCACGTCAGCGAGCCGGTACCGAGCGAGAGCTCACGGCGTGCGGAGAGGAGCGAGCGGTAGAGCTCCAGAGTCGAGCCCGCCACGCCTTCCTGGCGGTCGACGGCATACTCCGCGTAGACGTCGGGCTGGGGCAGCCACGTGCTGGCGCCGGGACCGAAGCCCAGGGACGGGCCGTCGGCCGACCAGGGGATCGGGACGCGGCAGCCGTCGCGGCCCGTCTCGGCGCCGTCCGTGCGGGCGAAGGTGGGGTCCTGACGGAACTCGGCCGGCATGTCGGTCGAGTCGGGCAGGCCGAGCTCCTCGCCCTGGTAGATGTAGGCGCCGCCGGGGAGGGCGAGCATGAGGGTCGTGGCGGCGCGGGCGCGGCGCAGGCCGAGGGCGCGGTCGGGCTGGGGGTCGGTGGCCGAGATGCCGTTCATCCGCGGTGTGCCCGGCGCGTAGCCGAGGCGCGAGGCGTGCCGGACGACGTCGTGGTTCGAGAGGACCCACGTCGACGGTGCGCCGACGGAGTCCGCAGCGTGCAGCGACGAGGTGATCACGGCACGCAGGTCCTCGGCGATCCACGACGTGGTGAGGAAGTCGAAGTTGAAGGCCTGGTGCATCTCGTCGGACCGGACGTACTTGACGGCCCGCTCCTGTGGCTCGACCCACGCCTCGGCGCAGAGGATGCGGTCGGGGGTGCCGTACGACTCGAGGATCTTGCGCCACGAGCGGTAGACCTCGTGCACGCCGTCCTGGTCCCACATCGGGCTGCGCTTCGTGTGGTCGAGGCGCGGCGCCTCCTCGACGGCCGCCTGGTGGTGACCCTCCGCCTCGTGCTCGGCGTGCCCGAGCATCGTCGTGCGCTCCTCCTGGGTGTCGGGCAGGCCCTGCTCCTTGATCAGCCCGTGCGCCACGTCCACGCGGAACCCGTCGACGCCCCGGTCGAGCCAGAAGCGCAGGATCGACTCGAACTCGCCACGGACCTCAGGGTGCTCCCAGTTGAAGTCGGGCTGCTTGGGGTCGAAGAGGTGCAGGTACCACTGTCCGGCCTTGCCGTCCGCCTCGGTGACGCGCGTCCAGGCGGCGCCGCCGAACACCGACTCCCAGTTGTTGGGGGGCAGCTCGCCGTGCTCGCCACGACCCTCGCGGAACATGTAGCGCTCGCGCTCGGCGCTGCCCGGGCCCGCGGCCAGGGCGGCCTGGAACCAGGCGTGCTCGTCGGAGGAGTGGTTGGGCACCAGGTCGACGATGATTTTGAGGCCGAGCTCGCGGGCGCGGGCGATCATGGCGTCGGCGTCCTCGAGCGAGCCGAAGATGGGGTCGATGTCACGGTAGTCGGCGACGTCGTAGCCGGCGTCGGCCTGCGGCGAGGTGTAGAAGGGCGAGAGCCAGATGGCGTCGACACCGAGGCTGCGCAGATGGCCGAGGCGCGCGGTGATGCCGGGCAGGTCGCCGATGCCGTCGCCGTCGCTGTCGGCCCACGAGCGGGGGTAGATCTGGTAGATGACCGCGTGCCGCCACCAGGCGGCGTCGGCGTGGTCCGCGGCGTGGACGGGGGTGGCGTTCTCGCGCACCTCGAGGTCGTGCGCCGGGTGGTTCAGGGTCTGGGTTGCTGATCGCGTCACGAGCCACCATCGTTCCGCATTCGGTCGAAAACTCAAAGAAAGTTGCTGCAACTTCTTGCATCGTGTCCTCGGCGCCCACGCTGTCCCCGCTCGTCGGTAGGAACGGTCCATGAAGACCGGCTTCGTCGTCCCGTACGCCACCGAGCGCGAGTTCGCCGAGCTCGCGCGGATCGGGGAGGAGCGGGGATGGGACGCCGTGGTCGGCTGGGAGGCGCTCTACGGGGTCGAGGCGTGGTGCAGCTCGGGGCGGACGCCATGGTCACCGAGCGCATCCCCTCGGCACAACTGCTGGCGCCGGCCTCCCGGCACCGCCCGTGGGACCTCGCCTCCCGCGTCGTCGGGTCCGTCGACCGCATCAGTGAAGGCCGGGCCTTCCTGTCGTTCGGCCTCGGCGCCCGGCACCGAGGGTGGACCGCGTTCGAGCCCGACGAGGGCCGTGCCGTTCGTGCCAGCAAGCTCGACGAGTGCCTCGCCGTCTTCGCCGGTCTGCTCGACGACCCCGCGACCTTCACGTATGCGGGCGAGCACTACAGCGCCGGACCCAACGACTTCATGCTCCCGCCGCGCACTCCGCAGCGTCCGCACCCGGCCGCGTGGGAGCAGGCCGGAGGCACCTGGTGGATCGAGAGCTGGTGGGACGTGTCGCATGGGCCCGAGGGCCCGGCCCAGGTGCGCCGTCGGGTCGAGGCAGGGCCGCCGACAGCTCCCTGGCCCTCGTGGACTCGGGCTCCGGACCCCGAGACAGCGCGCGTATGCCGCGTGCCCGAGGGCGTGTCAGGCCTCGTGGCGCGGCTGTTGCGCGAGCAGCTCGCGGTGCTCGTCGGTGAGTGCCGTGAGCCGGTGCAGGTAGTCGGTCATGAACTCGAGCTGCTCGGTGTCCAGCTCCTCCAGCATGGGCTGGCCGGCCCGGACGAGCGGACCGTAGGCCTCCCACGTGCGTGCCTGGCCGAGCTCGGTCATCTCCACGAGCACGGTGCGCCGGTCGGCCTCCGAGCGTGTCCGGCGGACCAGTCCGCGCTTCGCCAGTCGGTCGATGAGAGCCGTGGTCGCGGCCGGGCGCAGACCCGTGGCGGTGCTCAGCTGGCCGGCGGACTTCGCTCCGTCGACGAGCCAGTCGAGGCAGCGCAGGTCGGCCGGCCCCAGTCCCAGCCGACGGCCGACCGTGTCGTCGAAGGCCTGAACCGAGCGCTGGTACTGCTGCATCGCCTCGCCGAGCGCCTGGGTGAGCTGCGCTCGAGTGCGGGGGGAGGCTTGACGGGAAGGCGTCACCGGACTTACCTTTCGAATCTCGAAACATTCGAATCTCGTAGGGAAGGCTACCAAGATGAAGGCTCTCGTCGTGGGAGGCGGCATCGCCGGTCCAAGCGTGGCACTCGCCCTGCACCAGGTCGGGGTCGAGACCACCGTCCTCGAGGCGTGGCCGCGCTCCGACGGCGAGGCCGGGTCCTGGTTCACACTCGCCCCGAACGGGTTGAACGCCCTCGACGTGCTCGGCGCACGCCACCTGGCGACCCGCATCGGCTTCCCCAGCGACCGCAACGTCATGGTCGGCGCCACCGGGCGCGTGCTCGGGTCGATGGGTCTCGGCGTCCCACTTGACGACGGCACGGTCGCGGTGACCATGAAGCGCTCACGCCTCGCCGCGGCACTCGTCAGCGAGGCAGAACGGCGGGGGATCGACGTTCGCCACGACAGCCGGGTCGTCGACGTCGCGGGCCGGCCGGACGGCGTGAGCCTGACGCTCGAGGACGGCACGACGCTGGGCGCCGACCTGCTCGTCGGCGCGGACGGGGTCCGCTCGACGGTCCGGGAGGTCATCGACCCCGACGCCTCGCCGGCCCGCTACGTGGGGCTGACGAACTTCGGCGGCATCACCAAGGGGACGCCGCTCGCCGCGACGCTGCCGGCGCGCCAGTGGCACTTCGTCTTCGGGTCCCGCGCCTTCTTCGGGGCCCACCCGACGCCGGAGGGCGACGTGGTCTGGTTCGTCAACGTCCCCGGGCCGGCCGTCAGCGCGGCCGAACGGGCGGCCCGCACCCCGGACCAGTGGCGGGACTGGCTCGTGGGACTGCTCGCCACCGACACGGGACCCGCCGCCGAGCTGGTCCGCACCGGGCGCCTGGAGCTCTGGGCCGACAACACCCACGACCTGCCGCGGGTCGCCCACTGGCACCGTGACTGCATGGTCCTGGTCGGCGACGCGGCCCACGCACCGTCGCCGAGCTCGGGTCAGGGTGCTTCCCTCGCCCTCGAGGACGCGGTGGTCCTCGCCACGTGCCTGCGCGACGCGGACACGGTCGAGGAGGCCCTGACGGCATACGACCACGCCCGGCGCGACCGCGTCGAGCGCATCGTCGCCGCCGGAGCGCGCAGCAGCAGCTCCAAGATCCCCGGGCGCGCTGGGCGCGCCGTCCGCGACGCGATGATGCGCCTGGTCTTCCGCTTGGTCGTCACCGAGCGCTCCAGCGCGTGGATCACCGGGCACCGGGTCCGCTGGGAGCCTGAGGCACAGCCGGCGCTACCGTCGGGAGCATGACGACCTTTGTCACGGCAGCGTTCTGCCTCCTCCGCGACGGACAGCTGCTGACCGTCCGCAAGGCCGGCTCGACCCGCTTCATGCTGCCCGGCGGCAAGATCGACCCCGGCGAGAACGCGCGCGAGGCAGCCGTGCGCGAAGTCATGGAGGAGGTCGGCATCGACGTGTCGGTCGTAGGTGAGCCGCTGGGCCGCTTCCACGACGTCGCAGCCAACGAGCCGGACGCCTGGGTCGACGCCACCGTCTACGTCGCCGACCTGCGAGCAGACGACACCCCGGCCCCGCTCGCCGAGATCGCCGAGCAGCGGTGGCTGCCACTTGTCGGCGAGCTGCCGCCCGATCTGGCGCCCCTGCTGCGCAACCATGTCGTGCCCGCGCTGCGGGAGCTCCTGGAGACACGCCGGGGGGCGCCACCCAGCTTCGGGTGACGCCCCTTCGCCGGAGGGCGCGGTCAGCGCGGCCCGTGGTGCATGTCGATGACGCCGGCCTTCGCAGCCTTCTTCACGGCGTCCGCCTCCGACTGCGTCAGCGTGCCGTCCTTGACCGCTTGGGCGAGCCGGTCGTCGAAGGCCTTCTGCTCGTCGGCATCGTGGGCGGCGCGCAGGTCGGCGAAAGCCGCCTTGACCTTGGCCGCATCGATGCCCAGCTTGCTCGCCAGCTTCGTGGCGAGCTCGTCCTGGCGGGTCGCGGGGTCCGGCTTCGTCGCCGACCCCTGGCCGGGCGTCCGGCCGGCCCTCAGCTCGTCACGCACGGCCGTGAGCGCGTCCCGCAGCTTGGTCCGGTCGACGCCCAGCTTGGTGGCCAGCGCAGCGAGGTCGGCGCCCCTGCCCATGCCCCTCCCCATGCCGCCGTGTCGGCCACCGGGCCCCCAGCCCTTGCCGGGCGTGCTGTCCGTCGTGCCTTGGTTCGGGTCTCCCTGGGTGGAGGTCGCCGTCGGGGTCGGGGTCGTCGTACTCGCGTCGTCGGCCCGGGCGCCCTGCGAGACGCCGAGCCCGATGACGGCCGCTGCAGCGCCCACCGCTGCCACGCCCACTGCCTTCTTGCTGATCGCCACCATGCCGATTCCCCTCTGTCGTGGGTCGTCCGACCGCGCGTCCGACCGTGGATCACTGCCCCAAGGGAACACCCGCGGG
This sequence comes from Terrabacter sp. FW104-15G4B, assembly GCF_058790095.1. Lineage (NCBI taxonomy): Bacteria > Bacillati > Actinomycetota > Actinomycetes > Micrococcales > Intrasporangiaceae > Terrabacter > Terrabacter sp. FW104-15G4B. Next base: position 89,606 of record NZ_JBYTCI010000012.1, read on the forward strand.
GGCGGGCGCCACCCGTGAATGCGCTGTGAGTTGCTGTGAGTCGACGTGCTCTGAGTCCAGGCGACCTCCGGCCGGCCCGCTCAGAAGATACCTTCCGGCCCCGGCGCGTTGACGAGGGAGTACGCCGCTCGGGTCAGGTAGTCGCGGAGGCGCTCGTCGTTCTCCGGCGAGAGCTCGAGGGTGTCGACGGCGTTCATCATGTGCAGCAGCCAGCGGTCGCGCATGTCGGGCGTCACGGAGAACGGCATGTGACGCATCCGCAGCCGCGGGTGCCCTCGCTGCTCCGAGTAGGTGGTGGGCCCGCCCCAGTACTGCTCGAAGAACATCCGCAGCCGCTCCTGCGCGGGAGCGAGATCCTGCTCGGGGTAGAGGGCGCGCAGCGGTTCGTCCTCGGCGACGCCGCGGTAGAACTCACGCACCAGCTTGGCGAAGGTCTCGTGGCCGCCGAAGTCGTCGTAGTAGGTCACTGTCACAGTCTCCCAGAGCGGTCGGGGCGTACAGGCTCGGGCCGCGTCCGGCCGTCAGCGACTCAGCGGCCGTCAGTGCGGAGCGGCTCCGCCGTAGGGCGGCATCACCGGCATCGGGCTGCGGACGCCGGCACGGTCCAACGCCGCCTTGATCCGCTCACGCATCTCACGTTGCACGCCGAACTGCTCGTTGGCGACGGTCTTGGCGATGATCCGGATGGTGATGGCACCGTTCGCGATCGACTCCACCCCGACGACGTTGGGCTCCTCGAGCAGGATGTCCTTGTACGCGTCGTCGTCGTCCATGACGCCCACCACGTCCCGGATGACGGTGACGGCCTTCTCGACGTCCTGGTCGTAGGCGATGGGGATGTCGACGAGCGCCGTGGACCATCCCTGTGTCTTGTTGCCGACGCGGACGATCTCGCCGTTGCGGACGTACCAGGTCATGCCGTTCGCGTCGCGCAGCTGGGTCACGCGCAGCGAGACGTTCTCGACCGTGCCGACCACCTCGCCGGTGTCGATGACGTCGCCGACGCCGTACTGGTCCTCGACGATCATGAAGACGCCGGAGAGGAAGTCCTTGACCAGGCTCTGGGCGCCGAACGCCAGGGCAACGCCTCCGACGCTGGCCGAGGCGAGCATCGGGCCGAGCGGGATGCCGACGAGCGAGAGCACAGTCAGGGCGGTGATGCCGAGGACGACGAACGTCGAGATGCTCTTGAGCAGGGCGCCCATCGTCTGGGTGCGCTGGACGTGGCGCACGTTGGCGACCCCCAGGCCCTGCAGTGCGCGGCCGGCGCCGGGGATGCTCGCGATGCGCTCGGCCCGCCGGGACGTCGCCGTGATGACCACGCGGTCGATGACCCGGTGCAGGACGAAGCGGGACACGAGGCCGACCACCACCACCGTGAGGATGAGCAGCGGCGTGCCAACCAGCCATTCGCCCACCCCAGCCCAGGTCAGGCCGGACAGGTCGGGCACGGAGAGGTTCACGGGCAGCTCCTGCGACGGAGATGGACTCGGGGTGGGGCTCGGTGGCGGAGTCGGCGCGAAGGTGCCGGTCGGTACCGGGGTGGTGAGGGCGAGCGAGGTCAGGGTCGTGAAGGCGTGGATCACAGGGGTCTCAGTCAGGTCTTGGTCGAAGGTCGTGCTCGTGCCGTCGTGCGCGTGCCGTAGTGCCGCTCGTGGGCGCCGGTGGGCCTGGAGCCGGACGAGGGCGGAGTGGGGGGGGGGGGGGGGGGG
>NZ_JBYTCI010000012.1:91327-122698 GCF_058790095.1 Terrabacter sp. FW104-15G4B
CCCCCCCCCCCCCCCCCCCCCCCCCCCACCGCCGGTCAGCCGCGTCGGTCGCGCTCCTGCGCGAGGAGGGCGCGAGCGATGGTGTCGCGGTTCTCGGCGACCGTGCGCACGAGGCCTGGCGCGGCGTCGGGGTTGGCCGCGAGCCAGGCGTCCGAGGCGTCCTTGAGCTCCTGGCTGGCGAGCGAGAACGGATAGAACCCGCCGACCACCCGCTCGCCGATGGCGACGCTGCGCTGCGCCCAGGCGTCGACGAGCATCGAGTGGTACTTCTCCACGTAGGGCTCGAGCAGGGACAGGTCGGCGCTGCGTCGGAATCCCGCACTGACCGCCTCGACCATCTGGTTGGGAAGGTCGTTGCGCTCGACGGCCTTGGCCCAGGCGTCGGCCTTCGCCTCGGCCGTAGGACGTGCGGCGAGGGCCTCGGCGGCGCGCTCCCGGCCGGTCGCCGTCGGGTCACGGTCCAGCTCGGTCGCGATCTCGACCTCGTCGGCCGCCCCGATGGCAGCCAGCGCCTTGATCAGGGTCCACCGCAGCTCCGTGTCGATGGTGAGGCCGGGCAGGGACTCCGCGCCCGAGAGAATGGCGCGGAGGCGTGCCTCGTCGGCGGGGTCGGACGTCGAACCGGCCCAGGCCTCCACGAGCTGGAACTGGGCGTCGCTGCCGGCCTCGGCCGTCTCGGCGAGCGAGCGCAGCGACGACGACAGCAGCGCTGACACCTCGTCCCGGTGCTCCGGCGCCGTGTAGAGGCGCGCCGCGGTGGACACCTGGCCGAGCAGGACCCGCAGGAGGGTCGAGTCGGTCTCGCCGGGCATGGACTCGAGGACGAACCGGACGAAGTCGCGAGCCGGCATCTCGCCGTCGCGCGTCATGTCCCAGGTGGCACCGAGCACGAGCGAGCGCGGCAGCGAGTCGGTGAAACCGCGCGGGGACGTCAGGGCCGTGGCGAGCGAGCGCTCGTCGAGGCGGATCTTGCCGTACGCGAGGTCGTCGTCGTTGAGCAGCAGCAGGTCGGGCTGCTCCTGGCCGACGAGCTCGGCGATCTCGGTGCGCTCGCCGGCGATGTCGACCTCGTCGTAGCCGATGCGCTCGAGCACGTCGGCATCGTCGCCGCTGCGGACGGCATACCGCCCGATGCCGATGCGGTGGGGACGCAGCGTCGGGTACTCGTCGGCCGCGGTCTGCGTGATCGCGAACGAGCTGTACCGACCGTCGCCGTCGACCTCGAAGACCGGGCGCAGCGTGTTGACGCCCGCCGTCTCGAGCCAGAGCTTGCTCCACTCGGTGAGCTCACGGCCCGAGGCCTTCTCGAGCTCGCCGAGCAGGTCGGCGAGGGTCGTGTTGCCCCACGCGTGCTTCTTGAAGTACTCGCGCAGCGCCGCCACGAACGGCTCACGACCGACGTATGCGACGAGCTGCTTGAGCACCGACGCGCCCTTGGCGTACGTGATGCCGTCGAAGTTGACCTCGACGTCCTCCAGGTGACGCATGTCGGCAGCGATCGGGTGCGTCGAGGAGAGCTGGTCCTGCGTGTAGGCCCACGCCTTCTCGGCCGTGCCGAACGTCGTCCAGGCGCTCGTCCACTCGGTGGCCTCGGCCTGGCACGTCGTCGAGGCCCACTCCGCGAACGACTCGTTGAGCCAGAGATCGTCCCACCACTTCATCGTCACGAGGTTGCCGAACCACATGTGCGCGAGCTCGTGCAGGATCGTCAGCGCGCGGCGCTCGATCTTGGCCTCCGAGACCTTGGAGCGGAAGACGTAGACCTCGGTGAACGTCACGGCCCCGGCGTTCTCCATCGCGCCCATGTTGTACTCGGGCGTGAAGATCTGGTCGTACTTCTCGAAGGGGTACGGCTGGTCGAACTCCTCCTCGAAGAAGGCGAACCCCTTCTTGGTGCAGTCGAAGATGTTGTCGGCGTCGAGGTGCTGGGTCAGCGACCTGCGGCAGAAGACCCCGAGCGGCACGACGCCCTTGCGCGTCTGCACCTCGTCGCGCACCTCGTCGTACGGGCCGGCGATGAGCGCCGTGATGTAGGAGGAGATCCGCTGGGTCGGCTCGAACGACCACGTGGCGCGCTCGACCCCCTCGGCGACGCCCGCTGCCTCCGGCTTGGGCGTGGGGGAGTTGCTGATCACCTTCCAGTGCGCGGGCGCGGTCACCGTGAAGCGGAAGGACGCCTTGAGGTCGGGCTGCTCGAAGACGGCATACATCCGACGGGAGTCCGGGACCTCGAACTGCGTGTAGAGGTATACCTCGTTGTCGACCGGGTCGACGAAGCGGTGCAGGCCCTCGCCCGTGTTGGTGTAGCGGCCGGTCGCGTCGACGGTCAGCTCGTTCTCACTCGCCAGACCGGGGAGGGCGATGCGGGAGTCCGCGAAGACCTCGGCAGGGTCGAGGTCGACGCCGTTGAGCGTGACGCGCTGGACTGAGTCGGCGATGAGGTCGATGAAGGAGTCGGCCCCGGGCTCGGAGCAGGTGAACGTGACCGTCGTGACGGTGCGGAAGTTCTCCGGACCCGTCGCCAGGTCGAGGCTGACGTCGTAGGAGTCGACGCGCAGCAGGGCTGCGCGACTCGCTGCCTCGTCGCGGGTCAGGTTCTTGCCGGGCACGTAGGGACCTCCTGGAAAGGGTGCTGGGGGCGCGGCGCAGCGTCGCTCGGACGGCGTCGTCGCGGGCCATCCTCGCACGGAACCCCACACCGTCCACCACCGCGATGAGGCTGTCGGTGGCAGTGCCATGATGGGCCGCATGGTCGATGCGAACGACAACGCGAGGACGAGCCCCGACAGCACCGACAGTGTCGAGATGTGGTTCGACCCGATGTGCCCCTGGGCCTGGATGACCTCACGGTGGCTCATGGAGGTCGAGCGGCTGCGCGACATCGAGGTGACGTGGTCGGTCATGAGCCTTGCCGTCCTCAACGAGCACCGGCACGACCTCGACGCCGCCTACCGCGCGCGCATGGACGAGGCGTGGGGGCCGGTTCGCGTCATCATCGCCGCCGCCCAGGAGCACGGCGACCCCGTGGTCAAGCCGCTCTACGACGCGATGGGCACCCGCATCCACCTGGGCCGGATGAACGACTTCGACCAGGTGATCCGCGAGTCCCTCGACGAGGTGGGTCTGCCGGCGACCCTGGCGCGGGAGGCGCACCACAAGAAGTACGACGCGGCCCTCCACCGCAGCCACAAGCGCGGCATCAGCCTCGTCGGGACCGACGTGGGCACCCCGATCATCGCCGTCAACGGCGTCGCCTTCTTCGGCCCGGTCGTCACGCCCGCCCCGAAGGGCGAGGACGCCGCCCGACTGTGGGACGGCTGCGTGCTGGTCGCGGGCACTCCCGGCTTCTTCGAGCTCAAGCGCACCCGCACCGAGGGCCCGATCTTCACCTGAGACGGCCGCACGGGCAGGCCCACCACCAGCGAACCGACGAACCAAGGACGGACATGCGCATCCACATCGGCGGCGACCACGCGGCATACGAGCTCCACCAGTCCCTCGTCACGCACCTGCGTGCGGCCGGCCACGACGTCGTCGACCACGGCCCGTTCGGCTACGACACGGAGGACGACTACCCCGTGTTCGTGCTGCGGGCGGCCGAGGCCGTGGCCGCCGACCCCGGTTCGCTGGGGGTCGTGCTCGGCGGGTCCGGCAACGGCGAGCAGATTGCCGCCAACAAGGTCACCGGCATCCGAGCCGCCCTGGCCTACTCCGCCGAGCTGGCGTCGCTGGCGCGGGAGCACAACGACGCCCACGTCGTGTCCATCGGCGCCCGGTTCACGCCCGACGACGTGGCGAAGGAGATCGTCGACACCTTCGTCGCGACGAACTTCAGTGATGGGGAGCGGCACCGCCGCCGTCTGGGTATGGTTTCCGCGTACGAGGACACGGGGGACTTGCCCGCTTTGCCGGACTCGGGCAGGCGCTGACGTCGCCGCGCCAGGTCGTCCCCCCTATCGCCGAGGGAGGCACGTGGCCTACAACGAGAGCATCGTCTCTCGGCGTCCGCGCTACGCTGCGGGACCCCTGCGACGGCTCCGGCTCCTGGGCCCATGGCTCAGCCGAGCGCCGTGGACCCTCGTCAGCGGCTTCCTCGCGCTGAGCGTCGCGGCTACGGCCGCGATCTTCCTGTGGCCGGGACAGACCCCATGGGGCGTCTACGGGCTCATCGTGGTGGCGGCCGGGCTCTTCCTCGAGCCGCGCTTCCTCCTCGTCGTCTACATCGGGCTCTTCCTGTCCATGTCGATCCTGGGTGCCTACCTCGGGTCGGTGAAGAGCACGACGACGGGCGCCCAGATCGTCACCGTCGCCACGATGCTGCTCATGATGTGGCTCTCGCACGCCCGTGCCCAGGTGGGTGTCGTCGGGGTCAGCGGCGAGTCGATGCTCGTCGACATGCGCGACCGGCTCCGTGCCCAGGGCGAGCTGCCGCCGCTGCCGCCCTCGTGGGGCGCCGAGGTCGCGCTCGAGTCCGCCTACGGTGACGGCTTCGCCGGCGACTTCGTCGTGGCCAGCCGTTCGACCGACGGCCGCACCCTCGAGGTCGCCCTCGTCGACGTCTCGGGCAAGGGGCGGGAGGTAGGCACGCGGTCGTTGCTGCTGTCGGGGGCGCTCGGCGGCCTCCTGGGCGAGATGAGCGAGTGCGGGTTCCTCCAGTCCGCGAACAACCACCTGCTCCGGCTGCGCTGGAACGAGGGCTTCGCCACCGCCGTGCACGTGGCCGTCGACCTCGAGACGGGCAACTTCACGATCGGGTATGCCGGCCACCCTGCCGCCGCACAGTTCGCCGCCGGCTCCGGACGGTGGCGAATGCTGTCGGGCGGGCGCGGTCCGCTGCTCGGCGTCATCGACAACGCCGAGTACCCCCGTGAGACGGGCACCATCCGTCGCGGCGACGCCCTCGTGCTCTACAGCGACGGTGTCATCGAGGCGCGGGACAAGGCCCTCGTCGACGGCATCGACCGCATGCTCGGGCGGGCCGAGTCCTTCATTCGCACCGGGTTCGAGGGGCTCGCGCAGCGGCTCTGCGACCAGGCCGCCGCCGGTCTGGGCGACGACCGTGCCGTCGTGACGATCTGGCGGACCTGACCGCTTGCCGCTGCGCCGGCGTTTCTGGCGACCGGGAACGGCTCACTACGATGCCGGGGTGAGTGACCATCCCGCAGCCGACGGCGACCGCAAGCAGCACGTCGTGCCGGACCTTCCACCCGGCGTGACCCCGGCGCGGGTGCGTACCTTCGTGCGCCGCGGGAGGCTGTCGTCCCTGACCAGGGAGCGCGTCGAGCGCCTGGCCCCCGCCCGTTCGCTGCCGGACGGAGCGTTGGTACCCGCCGTGGCCTTCGGGCGCAGTGCCCCCGTCGTCCTCGAGATCGGCTGCGGGCACGGGCACGCCGCGATCGCGTATGCCGCTGCCTTCCCCGAGCACGACATCGTCGCCATGGACGTCCACACCCCGGGCCTAGCCCGGATGCTCGCCGACGCGGACGAGGCGGGTGTCCCGAACCTGCGCGTCGAGATCGGCGACGCCGTGCTCTTCCTGCAGGAGCGCGTCGCCGACTACACCTTCGACGCCGTCCACCTCTTCTTCCCCGACCCGTGGCGCAAGAAGAAGCACACCAAGCGACGCTTCGTCAGCCCCGACAACCTCGACCTGCTCGCCCGCGTCCTGAAGCCCGGCGGCCACGTGCTCGTCGCCACCGACCAGGCCTTCTACGCCGAGCACGCCCTTGCCGAGGTCGCCGCCCACCCCCGGTTCGAGGCGCACCGCACCTCGCGGCCGCAGTGGCGGCCGGCGAACGGCTTCGAGGCCAAGGGGATTGCCGCCGGGCGCACCATCAACGAGCTCCGGCTCGACCTGCTGCCCTGAGAGCTCCGGCTCGACCTGCTGCCCTGAGAACGACAGTGGCCCCACGTTGCCGTGGGGCCACTGTCGCAGACGTCCCTAGACATCACACGGTCGGGGCAACAGGATTCGAACCTGCGACCTTCCACTCCCAAAGCGGACGCGCTACCAAACTGCGCCATGCCCCGTCGGTCCGTTCGCACGCGGGCACCGAAGCACCCGCGGGCGGGCCGATTTCAGCGGCCGGACGCGAACCAGTAGGCTAGCGCCTCGGATCGCCGGCACGACCGGCGCCCTGCGGGCGTAGCTCAATGGTAGAGCCTCAGTCTTCCAAACTGATTACGCGAGTTCGATTCTCGTCGCCCGCTCCAGAATCGTCGTGGCGCAGACGCGCCGTCCCTCCTAGCGTGGTCTGCATGTTCCGCCCAGACCTGCAGGACGCCCTCCGAGACCGGGACGCCGTCCTCCGCGCGTTCATCGCGCCCGACGGCACCCTGACGAGCATCCCCACCAAGATCCGCAAACGGTTGGTGATCCTCGACCTGCTGGCGCAGCAGTTCGAGCCGGGGGAGCGCTACGACGAGACCGAGGTCAACAACCGGCTGCGCGCCTTCCACCCCGACGTCGCTGCCCTGCGCCGCTACCTCGTCGAGGAGGGTTTCCTCGACCGTGCCGAGGGACGCTACTGGCGCAGCGGCGGCACGGTGGACTGACCCGGGCGCACGGCGTACGCGATCGGTGCCTCGCTCAGCGGAGGCCCAGCGACTCGCTGAGCCAGCTCTCGGCCCCGTCCGCCTCCAGGCCGGCCTCGACCGCCGCGGCCGTGCGCGCGGACGGCCACCCGTGGACCCAGAAGAGCGCGAGCCCGCCCGGCAGCGCGATGGCCAGGGGCAGCCACGAGTGCGGCGAGAACGCGAACGAGCAGGCGAACGCCACGAGCACCGGAGCTTCTGCGAGTGCCGTACGCAGTGTCGTCGTCGACGTGAAGTAGCGCAGGCTCGTGGCCTCGGCGTTCGCCCGCGGCAGGTCGAGCGGCAGGGCGGGGACGGCATACCCGACGTAGCGGATCAGGACGGCCGAGCCGACCAGCGTGGCCAGGACGAGCGCGACGGCCCAGGGGGAGGGCATGGGCGCGGAAGGGTCGACGATGATCCGCACCGCGCTGAGCATCAGTGCCCCCATGCCGACCGCGACCGACACCATCTGGATCGGTCGGAGGGCGGCGCTCTCGGGGGAGGCGAAGGGGCCGGGAGGAGGGGTGCTCATGGCTTCCGAGCATAGGCGTCGGGCACCGGCCGACGATCCGCGCATTTAGCCATCGGGCGCGCGGCCTATAGCATGGTGCGCTGGCCCGCCAGTTCACCGTCGACGACCGCGTCGGCACCACCCCAATGGAGTACCCGCAGTGAAGAGTGCGCTCGAGACCCTCAGCCCGACCCGGGTCAAGATGACCGTCGAGGTCCCGTTCGAGGAGCTCAAGCCGAGCCTCGACGCGGCCATCAAGCACATCGGTGAGCACATCCAGGTGCCCGGCTTCCGCAAGGGCAAGGTGCCTGCCCGAATCATCGAGCAGCGCGTCGGCCGTGCCGCCGTCCTCGAGGAGGCCGTCAACAACGCCCTCCCGACCTTCTACGGCCAGGCCCTCGAGGAGAACGAGGTGCGTCCGCTCGGCCAGCCCGAGATCACCGACCTCCAGGTGCCCGCGACCGACGGCGAGGACTTCGTCTTCACCGCCGAGGTCGACAAGCGCCCCGTGATCGAGCTGCCGGACTTCGGCGACATCGAGGTGACCGTCGACGAGGCCAAGGTCGAGGACGAGGCCGTCGAGCAGCGCCTCACCGACCTGCGCGCCCGCTTCGGCACGCTCAAGGGCGTCGACCGCGCGGTCCAGGACGGCGACTTCGTGTCCATCGACCTGTCCGCCGAGATCGACGGCGAGCAGATCGACGAGGTCACCGGCGTCTCCTACGAGGTCGGCAGCAAGAACATGCTCGAGGGCCTCGACGAGGCGCTTCTCGGCATGACCGCCGACGAGACCAAGTCCTTCACCGCCCCCCTCGCCGGTGGCGACCAGGAGGGCCAGGACGCCAACTGCACCGTGACCGTCACTGCGGTCAAGGAGCGCGAGCTGCCCGAGCTCGACGACGAGTTCGCCCAGCTGGCCTCGGAGTTCGACAGCCTCGACGAGCTGAAGGCCGACCTGACCGCCAAGGCCGAGGTCGACGCCAAGTTCGCCCAGGGCGTCGCCGCCCGCGACAAGCTTCTCGAGGCGATCCTCGAGAAGGTCGAGGTGCCGATCCCCGAGAGCATCATCGAGGCCGAGGTGCACAGCCACCTCGAGGGCGAGGGTCGTCTCGAGGACGACGAGCACCGCGCCGAGGTCGACGAGAGCACCCGCAAGGGCCTGAAGACCCAGCTCGTCCTCGACGCCATCGCCGAGAAGGAAGAGGTCAAGGTCGAGCAGCAGGAGCTCATCGAGTTCCTCGTCATGAGCTCACAGCAGTACGGCATGGACCCGAACCAGTTCGCTCAGTCGCTCGACCAGGAGGGCCAGATCCCCTCGATGGTCGCCGAGGTCGCCCGCCGCAAGGCGCTGGCCACGGTCCTCGAGAAGGTGGCCGTCAAGGACACCGCCGGGAACGTCATCGACCTCAACGAGGCCGTGCCCGGCACCGAGGACGAGGACGGGGTCGTCGAGGTCGAGGCGGACGAGACGGGCGAGGCGACGTCCGAGAAGGCCGACGCCTGACCGTCGCCACGACGAGGCTGGAGCCGGGGGAGGCCGAGAGCTTGCTCGTAGGCCCCGCCTCCACTACGGAATGCCGCGAGGCCGGCTCCACCGTGGAGCCGGCCTCGCCCCGTCCCCGGACGTGGTACCCGGTCCGGGCGTTCGCGTCCATGCCATCCGGGTTGCCTCCGCAGCGCCGCGGGTACGACACCGGCAGTCGCCAGGGCGGCGACTCCAGCGTCACGAAGGAGCCACGGATGAGCAGCACCGACGAGCCGGGCGGCGGCATGGCGGACTCCGACATCAACAGCACCGACCCCGACGGCACGAACCCCTCGGCCGGCGAGGGCAGCGTCCAGGACACGACTGACGACGCCGACCGCGGCAACCTCGACGGCAGCGCTCCGGTAGCCGAGCCGAGGGACCGGTCCCTCGACGAGGCCGGCGGCAACGGGTCGTTCGACGACGCCTCGGAGTCCGCAGACGCGACCGAAGCGCCCGGGGCGTCCGACGCCGGCGACTCCGGTCAGGACAACGGCCTGAACGAGTAGGCACCGCGCGAGCGCGCACGCCCGACCCCGCCTGGCGGCATACGCCCGGCGGGGTCCGTGCGTGTGGTTGCGCCCCACCGGCTCAGGTTTGTGCGCTCACGGCGAACACGGCCGGGTTCGGGAAATCAGCCCGCGGGGTCGCGCGTTAGGGTCAATGACGAGCCAGCCGGCGCCGCCTCCCGTGGCGAGCGGCTGGACCACTTCGACGATGGAGACATGGTGATTTCGGAGACCTCCGCCAACGGCAACGGCATGCCGGGTGGTCTGGACGACCACATCTACAACCGCTTGCTCAAGGAGCGGATCATCTTCCTCGGGTCCGACGTGCGCGACGACAACGCGAACGCCATCGCGGCGCAGCTGCTGCTGCTGTCGGCCGAGGACCCTGAGAAGGACATCTGGCTCTACATCAACAGCCCCGGTGGCTCGATCTCGGCCGGCATGGCCATCTTCGACACGATGAACTGGATCCCCAACGACGTCGCCACCGTCGCGATGGGCATGGCCGCCTCGATGGGCCAGTTCCTGCTCTCGGCCGGCACGAAGGGCAAGCGCTACGCCACCCCCCACGCCCGCGTCATGATGCACCAGCCCTCGGGCGGCATCGGCGGCACGGCCACCGACATCAAGATCCAGGCCGAGCAGATGCTCTACGTCAAGAGGCAGATGGCCCAGCTGATCGCCGAGCACACCGGCCAGGGCGTCGAGCAGATCGAGAAGGACTCCGACCGCGACCGTTGGTTCAGCGCGGAGGAGGCCAAGGAGTACGGCTTCGTCGACCACGTCTTCAGCCGCTCCGACCAGGCGGTCGAGGGCAAGGGTGTCGGCCAGGCCGACGCCAAGGGCGAGAACTGACCGCGGCCTGACGAGGACTTGGAGACCCACATGAACATCGAACCCACCAACCGCCTCGCGGTGCCCGCACCGTCGAGCCGCTACATCCTGCCGCAGTTCGAGGAGCGCACCTCCTACGGGATGAAGCGGTCCGACCCCTACAACAAGCTCTTCGAGGACCGCATCATCTTCCTCGGCGTGCAGGTCGACGACGCGTCTGCCGACGACATCATCGCCCAGCTGCTCGTGCTGGAGTCGCTCGACCCCGACCGCGACATCCTCATGTACATCAACAGCCCCGGCGGCTCGTTCACGGCCATGACGGCGATCTACGACACGATGCAGTTCGTCCGGCCCGACATCCAGACGTTCGTCATCGGCCAGGCAGCCTCGGCCGCGGCGGTGCTGCTCGGAGCGGGTGCCCCGGGCAAGCGCTTCGCCCTGCCGAACGCCCGCATCCTCATCCACCAGCCGGCGCTCTCGGGCGGCGACTACGGCCAGGCCTCGGACATCGAGATCCAGGCCAACGAGGTGCTTCGCATGCGCACGTGGCTCGAGGACACCCTCGCGCACCACACGGGTCGCACGTCCGAGCAGGTTCGCACCGACATCGAGCGCGACAAGATCCTGTCGTCCGAGGACGCGCGGACCTACGGCCTCATCGACGAGGTGCTCGCCTCGCGCAAGGCCTCGCTCGAGGTCTGAGCTCCGGCTCGTTCTCAGAGCACGTATGCCGGAAGGCCGGGTTCCGCTGGGACCCGGCCTTCCGGCATACCTGCTTGGATGGATGTTCACCCTGACGTCGACGGTGGAGGTCTCCACGATGGCTACAGCAGAGTTCGAGCAGGCGGCCGAGGCCGTCAAGGGGTTGACGGATGATCCCGGTACGGAGGTCAAGCTGCGCCTCTACGGCCTCTTCAAGCAGGCGACGTCCGGTGACGTGACCGGTTCGCGGCCCGGTGTGTTCAACCCGGTCGGGCGACAGAAGTACGACGCGTGGGCCGCCCTGTCGGGCACCCCGCAGGAAGCGGCGCAGGAGCAGTACGTCGCGGTCGTCCGCGACCTCACCGCCGACTGAGGTTTCGTCCACGTCCCGCCGCAGCAGGTCGACAGGTGGCGCGTTGCTGCGCCGCCTCACTTCCCCAGCCTCCCGGGCGATGTGGCCGTTCCCGCATGACTGCCCCCATCCAGCGCCGTGTGGTCAGTTGCGGGCGCCCTGTGTCCGACTTCGGCCACGACAACACGCCACGTGGCGGCGTGAGGCATACGCTCGGCCCATGAGGGCGTATGCCGTGCGACGGGCGAGCATGGCCGCGGTACTCACCGTGCTGGCGGCTCTCTGGACGGGTCTGGGGCAGGTCCCGGCGGCGGCGTCGTGCGCCGGGCGCACCCCTGTGCAGGTCGTCGGCGACTCCGACGTCGTGCTGGCCGGGCGCCTGGCCCAGGTGGACGACCCGGGTGGCAACGCGAGCCCGCACGACCTGGCCTGGACGGTCGAGGTGACGGCGGTCCACAAGGGTGAGGCGCCCACGACGGCCCACGTGCTGGCGACGCAGTACTCCCACGATGAGGTCGTCGCGGGCAGGACGTACGTCTTCGCCCTCGACGTGACGAACGGCGTGCTGCGTGCAGGCGGCTGTCAGGACATTGCGCCCGCCGGCACGGCCGACGCCAATGGTCTCGTCGGCGCGGCGGGCCCGGGCCGCGTCCCCACGGCAGGCGGAACCGCGCTGCCGGGAGCCGCGGACATCGATCTCGGAGGCGGGATGTCCGCGACGACGATGCTCCTCATCGGCCTGGCCGGGCTGCTCGTGGTGACCGTCGGCGGCCTCGCCCTGGCCGTCGGGCTGGGCCTGCTCGCGGGGCGTCGACGCAGCCGGTCCGGTGCTGACGGCGAGCACGGCAGCGGGGATGGGACACGGCCCGACCCAACTGAGAAGCAGTTCAAGTGACAGCGACGTCGTTTTTCCGCCATCAGCGGAAAAACGGCGTTGCGCGAGCGAGGGTGGCCCCGGCCGTCGTCTAATAGGAGTCGGCCCCACGTTGGGGCCGGCCGGGTGCACCCCAGCGTTCGGCGCCGACGAACCAGGAGCGAATCGGTGGCACGCATCGGAGAAGGCGGAGACCTCCTCAAGTGCTCTTTCTGCGGAAAGAGCCAGAAGCAGGTCAAGAAGCTCATCGCCGGCCCCGGTGTCTACATCTGCGACGAGTGCATCGACCTCTGCAACGAGATCATCGAGGAAGAGCTCGCCGAGAGCAGCGAGCTGGGCCTCGACCACCTGCCCAAGCCGCGCGAGATCTTCGACTTCCTCGAGAACTACGTCATCGGGCAGGACGTCGCGAAGAAGTCGCTCGCCGTCGCCGTCTACAACCACTACAAGCGCATCCAGGCCGGTGAGGGCGTCAAGCGGGACGACGACCACGTCGACATCGCGAAGTCCAACATCCTGCTGATCGGGCCTACCGGTTCGGGCAAGACCTACCTCGCGCAGACGCTGGCCAAGATGCTCAACGTGCCGTTCGCCATCGCCGACGCGACGGCCCTGACCGAGGCCGGCTACGTCGGCGAGGACGTCGAGAACATCCTCCTCAAGCTCATCCAGGCCGCCGACTACGACGTCAAGAAGGCCGAGACGGGCATCATCTACATCGACGAGGTCGACAAGATCGCCCGCAAGAGCGAGAACCCGTCGATCACGCGCGACGTCTCGGGTGAGGGTGTGCAGCAGGCCCTGCTCAAGATCCTCGAGGGCACCACGGCGTCCGTGCCCCCGCAGGGCGGGCGCAAGCACCCGCACCAGGAGTTCATCCAGATCGACACGACCAACGTGCTCTTCATCGTCGGTGGTGCCTTCGCCGGCCTCGAGAAGATCATCGAGTCGCGCTCGGGTCGCAAGGGCCTCGGTTTCGGCCAGCCGCTGCACAACCCCAAGGACCTCGGCGACAGCTTCTCCGACGTCATGCCCGAGGACCTGCTGAAGTTCGGGCTGATTCCGGAGTTCATCGGCCGCCTGCCCGTGCTGACGACGCTCGCGCCGCTCGACCAGCAGGCCCTCGTCAACATCCTCACGGTGCCGCGCAACGCGCTCGTGAAGCAGTACCAGAAGATGTTCGAGATCGACGGCGTCGACCTGGAGTTCACCGAGGACGCCATCGCGGCCGTCGCCGACCAGGCGCTCCTGCGAGGCACCGGTGCCCGTGGGCTACGCGCCATCATGGAGGAGGTCCTCCTCCCCGTGATGTTCGACGTCCCGAGCGACGACGGCATCGCCCGCGTCGTCGTGACGCGCGAGGTCGTCCTCGACAACGTCAACCCGACCATCGTGCGGCGTGAGGCCGAGCCGCGGGCCAAGCGTCCCCGCAAGGAATCCGCCTGACCCGCAAGGTGGCTCGACCGGTGTGAACGGAGGCCCGCGTGGAGGCGGCTTTCTTCCGGCTCGTCGCCGGTGACTCCGCGCCCCTGCAGCAGACGAGCACGACCTGTGGGTCTGCGTCGCTGACAGTTGCGCGCATGCTCGTCAATCCCGCCTTCGCGCGGTGGATCCGGGACGGCATACGCAAGGACGCCCGTGAGGGCGACGTTCCCGACGCGGGCACCGAGGCTCAGCGCTTTGCGGCGTACGAGCAGGTCGTCGCGTCGCGCACCAACGGGCTCGTCGGTGCGGGACGGCGCCTCCAGGTGCCGTGGCCGCGGGCCCTCGGCACGCCGCCGTGGGGTGCCCGCAACGAGCTCGAGCACGGTGCGGCCGCCCCCGGGGCCGACTACGGCATCTCCTGGCTGCGTCTGCGCGGCCGGGTGGGACTCGAGCAGTCCTACGCGGCGCTCCACTCCCGAGTCCGCGCCGGACGGCCCGCGCTTCTCTACGTGGGCGACGCGTGGGCGCCCCGGCACGTGGTGCTCGTCCTGCCGCCCACCGGCGACGTCGACCTCGACGTCTACGAGCCGTCGATCGGTCGGGTCGTCGATCTGCCGGGGCACGCCTTCGTCGAGCGGCGCGTCGCCCTGGGCGGCTGGCACGTCCCATGGGCGGCTGTGTGGACCACAGCGAAAGAGCAGTCCGTCCACGTCTGAAGCGGGACGAACTGCTCTTTCGCTTGAGGGGCGGTGTCAGCCCATGTGCGCCGGCGCCGCGCCGTCCGTCGCGAGCTCCTGGTGGCGCACCTGCAGGGCCACCAGCGTGACGATGCCACCGACCGCGATCATGATCGCGGCGACGAGGTAGGCACGGCTGGCGCCGTAGGTGAACGCCTCGTCGGCGATCATCTTCTGCGCGGCGGCCAGCTGGTCCTTCGACGGCGCCGGACCGCCCTGCGGCAGCTTGGCCGTCAGCTCGCCGACCCGGTCGTTGAGGTTGTTCACGAACACCGTGCTCAGCGTCGCGAGGCCGAGCGTGCCGCCGACCTGCTGCATGGTGTTGAGCACCGCAGAGGCGACCGAGGAGTCCTCGTGGGCGACGCCGTGAACGGCCGTCAGGGTCAGCGGCACGAAGATCAGGCCGAGGCCGAGTGCGAGCACGACGATCCACGGCAGCAGGTCCGTGGTGTAGGTGCTCTGGGGCGTCAGGTGCGTGAAGCCCCACATGCCGAGCGTCGCGAAGCCGGCTCCGGCGCCGGAGATCCAGCGCGGGTCGACCTTGGCGATGAGGAATGAGGCGACCTGCGCCGCCACGACGATGCCCACCGAGAAGGGCAGGAACGCGAGGCCCGTCTTGAGCGGCGAGTAGCCGAGGATGGTCTGGATGTAGATGCCGAGGAAGTAGAACATGGCGAACATGCCGGCACCGACGATGAGCATCACGAAGTAGGACGTGCCGCGGGTGCGGTCGCCGGGGATGCGCATCGGCAGGAGCGGGTGCGCGACGCGGGTCTCGATGACGACGAAGGCTACGAGCAGCACGGCGCCCGCCGCGAGGTATGTGACCGTCGTCGTGTCGCTCCACGACGTGCTCGCGGCGTGGGTCAGGCCGTAGACGACCGCGGACAGACCGGCGATCGAGGTGATCGCGCCGGGGATGTCGAGCGAGCCGCGGCCGTCCTCGGACTCGGTGAGGATGCGCTGCGCGAGGACGGCCACGACGATGCCGATCGGCAGGTTGATGAAGAAGTTCCAGCGCCAGTCGATCTCCGTCAGCGCGCCGCCGAGGATGAGGCCGATCGCGGCGCCGGCGCCCGACATGGCGGCGAAGACCCCCATGGCGCGGTTGCGTTCCTTGCCGGCCGGGAAGGTCGTCGTGATGAGGGCGAGCGCGTTGGGCGCGGCGAGCGCTCCACCGAGGCCCTGCACGGCACGGGCCGCGAGCATCATCGCCTCGTTCTGGGCGACGCCCGCCACCAGTGAGGCGATCGTGAACAGCACGATGCCCCAGAAGAACATGCGCCGCCGGCCGTAGAGGTCACCGAGGCGACCGCCGAGCAGCAGCACGCCGCCGAAGGCGAGGGTGTAGATGGTGATGACCCACTGGAGGTTCGCCTGGCTGAAGCCGAGGTCGTTCTCGATGTGGGGCAGGGCGATGTTCACGATGGTGCCGTCGAGCACGATCATGAGCTGGGCGGCGCAGATGACGAAGAGCGCCAGCCCGAGACGCTTGGGCGGGCTGTCGTGTGAGGTGAAGTCGCCAGCGGGCTCGTTCACCTCGTGGACCGTGGTCGAGGACATGGCAGTTCCTTCCGAAGACGTGCAGCAGTGATGGCGGCCGCCGGGCCGGTGCGTCGCGGTCCCGCTCAGCGGGTGCTGGGCGCAGAGGCGGTGGTGGCGGCGCAGGCGGGGAGGACGACGGTGTCCACGAACTCGGCGATACGGTCGGGGCCCGGCAGTCGTCCCGAGAGCAGCGCCTCGTGGATCGACAGGGAGGGCAGGATCATCAGCAGGGTGTCGAGGTCGGCGTGCTCGCCGATCTCGCCACGCTGTCGGGCGTGCTCGAAGATGGTGCGGGTGGCCTGGATCTTCGGGGCCACGAACCGCTCGTGGATGCCGCGGGCCAGCTCTGGCTCGCGGTGGATCACGGGCAGCAGGGCTCCCCACGTGCCGATGACGACCTCGTCGTCGAGACCGCCATCGGCGCAGGCCTGCGCCAGCAGGTCACCCCGCAGGCTTCCGCTGTCGGGGTCCTGCTCGGCGGGGCAGTCGATGAACAGCCCGACGGCGTCGATGACGAGGTCGCGCTTGTGCGGCCAGCGGCGGTAGAGCGTCGCCTTGGACGCGCGAGCAGCCGCGGCCACCGCGTCGAACGTCAGCCGGTCGTAGCCCACCTCGCGCAGGACGTCGATGGCGGCGCCGAGGATCTCGACCTCGCGGTCGCCGGCGACGCGCGGACGGCTCGCGTGTGCCGCGTCCGCCGTACTTGCATCCGTCGTGCTCATGCCCACCCGTCCCGCACCGATGAAACGAAACTGTTTCGTTTCATCGGACAGCGTAGAGCCCCCACGGCCAACGCAGCAAGTGAGTTTGTCGAGCCTTGCGCCGAAGTGGAGTCAGTCCCGCTCGAGGGGCGGGCTCGTGCGCACGACCCACAGGCCCAGCGCGACCCCGCCGAGCCCGACGACGTATGCCGCCTGCCCCAGTTCCAGCGAACGCCCGGCGAGCAGCCCGGCGAGGACCGCGACGGGCACAGCAGCCGCCCAGGCCGTGCCCGTGTGCCGCGCCCAGCGTCGGGCGGTGCGGGCACTGAACGATCCGGCCGGTGGCGCCGAGGCGGAGAGCGCGGTCGCCGCGTGGCCCACGACGCAGCCGGCGGCGGCGGGGAGGGACCACCAGGAGAAGGTGCCCGCCGGCGAGAGCGTGAACCAGCCGTACAGCAGCAGCGCCCAGTAGACGAGGGGGGCTGCGGACCCCGCCCAGGCGATCGTGAGCAGCGGCAGCAGGACGAGCGCCCACCAGAGGGCGTCGAAGCCGCCTACCGCGAGGGAGAGGCTCGCGAGGTAGACGGCGACCCCGCCCATGGCGGCGGCGGTCGCGCCGAGCTGGCCCAGCGACCACTCGGGGCCGGCGCCGAAGTGCAGGGTTCGCCGTGTCCGCAGGCGTCGTGAGCTCACGGACGTCGAGGCCCGCCCCGTCCGCTCGCGGCCGGGGTCGGGGTTGGGGTTGGACACTGTCATCGCCTCGCCATCCGCGGGGCGGAGGCGCGGCGTGCGATGTCGCGGAGCACCTGGTCGAGGGAGCCGGCGCCGCGCCACGGCACGACCGGGACCCCGCGCAGCCGGAGGCTGTGCACCTCGGCGTCCCGGGAGAGCAGGCGGATCCGCCACGCCAGCGCGAGGTAGACGTTCGTGGGGTCCACGACGAGGTGCTCGGGGAACGTGTCGACGACGACGACGGTCATGCCGCGGGCGGCCAACCGGTGGGCGATCGCCAGCATGGTGGCGTCGATGAGGGGAGAGAGCACGAGGCACAGGGCGTTCGGGTCGAGACCGCGGATCGCGTGCTCACCGGTGTCGCGTCGCTCGGTGGCCGGCGAGATGGCGGCGAGGGTGTCGAGGACCCGCCGGAGGTGGTTGGTGCCGGATCCGACTCCGAGGGTCGGCACCTCGGCCGCGCCCACGGTGCGCAACGTCAGCCGGTCGTTGCTCCGCAGGAAGTGCTCGCTGATCGCACCCGCCGCGCGCACGGTGACGTCGAGGCTCGTGGGACGGCCGTCGATTCCCTCCCGTGGACCGAGATCGCTGAAGCAGTCGACGAGCAGGAAGACGTGGGCGTCCTCGTCGGTGAACGTGGACGTGACGTGCAGGGCGCCGGTGCGCATCGACACCGGCCAGTGGATACGTCGCAGCCGGTCACCCGGGTGGAACGGACGGATGGTGTTGAACTCCGAGCCGGAGCCGGGCCGGTTCGACCGGTTGAGGCCGACGATGCCGCGCGGATGCGGGGTCGGGGCGCTCGCGTCGAACGAGGCCGGCACGGGCAGCGTCGCGGTGTCGAGGTCGGGCAGGTCGACGGGCCCGGCGCGGAACGCGCCCCAGGTGCTCACCAGGGCGATGCTGACCGTCCCGGTACGCCGCCGTCCCCAGCGCGTCGACCGAAGGCCGATCGAGGCGCTGCCGTCCTCGAGCGGCACGATGCCGCTCGAGGGCTTGCGCTCGACCCACGGCGCCTCGGCCACGGTGACGACCCCGTCGACGTCGGGAAGGGCCGGCTCGGTCGACACGCGAAGGCCGGTCACGGCGCCCTCGCGCACGGTGGTGTCGCCCAGCCGCGCCGTGCCCGTGACCTCCCGGCGCGGGCGCACGAGGTGCCCCCAGAGAGCAGCCACGACGAGGGGCGCCACGATGACGAGCAGGTCGGCGCGTCGGCCGACGACGGCGACGACGGCGCCCCCGGCCGCGAGCACGATCGCCCGCTGGTGGGCAGCGGTCGGCTCCCACGCGCCGAGACGGCGCGTGACGCTGCGGTGCGGGTGCCAGGGCTTCACGGGGTCAGGCGCCTGCCGCCCGGCCGGGGGCCAGGTGCTCACGCGCCGAGGGTGTGGCGACCGTGCGCAGCAGGCTCTCGACGATGCTGCGTCCCGACGCGTTGCTCATCCAGAGCTCCGGCTTGACGGTGATCCGGTGCGCGAGGACGGGCACGGCGACGGCCTTGACGTCCTCGGGGGTCACGTAGTCGCGACCGTCGACGACGGCATACGCCCGGGAGCACAGCAGCAGGCCAAGCGCGCCGCGCGGTGAGGCGCCCATGAGGACGTCGCCGTGCGTACGCGTGGAGGCCGTCAGGGTGACGCAGTAGCGCCCGACGGACTCGTCGACCACGGTGGCCTCGACGGCGGCCTGCATCGCGAGCAGCTGCTCCGCGTCGACGACGCGGTCGAGCTCCACCTCCTCCCGCTGCCGGGCCATCCGGTTGGAGAGGATCTCCCACTCCTCGTCGAGCGTGGGGTAGCCGAAGGAGATGCGCATGAGGAAGCGGTCGAGCTGTGCCTCCGGCAGCGGGTAGGTCCCTTCGTACTCGACGGGGTTCGCGGTGGCGAGCACGTGGAAGGGGCGCGGCAGCTGGAAGGTGCGGCCCTCGACGGTGACCTGCTTCTCCTGCATCGCCTCGAGCAGGGCTGCCTGCGTCTTGGGCGGCGTGCGGTTGATCTCGTCGGCGAGCAGCAGGCCGGCGAAGAGCGGCCCTGCGCGGAACTCGAACTCGCCCGAGCGCTGGTCGTAGACGAACGAGCCGGTGATGTCGCCGGGCAGCAGGTCGGGGGTGAACTGGGCGCGCTTGAAGTCGAGCCCCAGCGTCTGCGCGAAGCTGCGGGCCGCGAGCGTCTTGCCGAGCCCCGGGAAGTCCTCCATGAGGACGTGCCCGCCGGCGAGGATGCCGGCGAGGACGAGCCTGAGCGCCTCGCGCTTGCCGACGACGGCGCGGTCGATCTCGTCGAGGACGGCGCTGCTCAGCTCGCTGACCCGGGCCAGGTTCATGTCGGTCATGCGTTACCACTGCTCGATTCTTCGAAGGATGGGGTCGAGGCGCTGGGGACGGTAGAGGTCAGGTGGCGGGAGGCCCACGAGCAGGTCCCACAGCTCGGGTGGGGTCACGCCCTGCGCCCACCTCGGCTCCTCCTCGGCGACGATGCCGTGCCTGGCATAGAGCCGCTCGCGGATCAGCACCTGCAGCTGCAGGTGCAGGTCGTGCACGACGCTCTCGCGTCCCTCCCTGCGGGTGTCGGCGGCCTCGAGGCGCCCGGCGAGGTTGGTGACGCGGAAGTCGTTGCCGCGCGACTGGCCGCCGAGGTCTCCGTCGACGAGGGGCCAGACGGTGAGGTGCTGGGGTGCGGTGTGGTCGACGAGGTGCCACAGCAGCGAGGCCACGGCGAGCAGGATGGCGAGCAGCACCGGCACGTCGGGCGCGAGCCCGAGCACGCCGGTGAGCAGCGAGAGGGCGACCCAGGTGATCGCCAGTCCTGCGAGCCGCCGGCGCCAGGGCCGGAGCGCGGCCGTGATCGCGTCCAGGCGCGTCGGCCCACGACGCACGGCGCCGCGGGGGAGTGACCGCCCGCCGGCGGCGGAGCGCTCCCGGGCCTCCCGTCGGGTCCGGGGAGGTATGCCGTCCGGCTGGTTGCTCACGACCCCTCCTCACGCGCGGCCGCCCGCGCCGCGCGCTCCGCCTCGGCGACGCCGCGCTCTGCGGCGTGACGCGCCGCAACCCGGTCGAGGTCGGCGATCAGGGCACGGAGGTCGGCGACGGCGCGGTCCCGGTGCGGCTCGCCGAGGGGGTGGACCGAGAAGCGCGCCTCGCGGTAGAGCGCGGCCAGGTCGGCGAGGCGTTCGCCGTCCACGGGCCACACCCCGAGCACGCGCTCGGTGTACTCGCTCGACGTCTCGGCGGCCTCTCGGGGCAGGCCGGTGGCGGCCGCCGAGCTCTCGAGCCCCAGCCAGGCGGCGACGATGGCGTTGCGCGGCTCCCCGGTCTCGAGGTCGCGCAACCGCAGACGCGCCTCCTCCAGCAGCTCTGCAGGCACGGCCGGGATGGCGAAGTCCGGCTCCTCGTGCTGCTCGAGATGGGGTCGTCGGCGCAGCAGCGACCGAAGGAGCTGGACGAACACGACGAGGACGACGAGCGCCGCCAGCACGAGGACGATCTGGACGAGCGCTACCAGGAGCGGGGACGGGCTGAAGGGCTGCGCCTGCGCGGAGGTCGTGGGCGGCGCAGTCGTCAGGGTGGCGAAGGGCGACGTGATGGTCGGCAGGGGGCTGAACGTCTCGGTGTCGACGGGGCGTGACATCAGGGGCACCGGTCGGCTCAGCGCCGCCACGACCAGAGCGGCCATGACGAGCGCGCCCCCGGCGATGGTGGCCCGCACCCCCCGTCCCGACATGCGAGTGACCCTATGCCAGCGGCAGGACGAGCAGACGCAGAGGAAGCCAGATCGTTGCCGTCCTGAGAGGTCGGGACGGCAACGACCGGGATGCAGGGGAAGGTCAGCCGCGGTTGGGAGCCTTGTCGACCGGCACCAGCTCGGCGTCGCGTACCTCGACGGACCCGCCCTCGGCATACGCCAGCTCGCTGATCCGGCCGCTCGCGCGAAGGTCCGACTCGGCCGCACGGACGTGGGACACCGACGCTGCGGGCGCGACGAGGGTCATGGCGCGCACCTCGGCGCGCATGCCGACCTTGGCCTCGGACTTGACCTTGCGGACGCCCGCGAGCGCGGCGCCGACCGACGCCAACAGCGCCGGGTCACCGCCGGGCGGCAGCTCGCCGCGGATCGGCCAGGGCTGGCGGTGCACCGAGCCCTCGCCGAACCACGACCAGACCTCCTCGGTGGCGTAGGGGATGAACGGCGCGAGCAGGCGCAGCAGCGTCTCGAGAGCGAGGCGCAGCGCGGCCCGCGCGCTCGCGGCGGCCTCCGCGCCCTGGCCGCCGTAGGCGCGGTCCTTGACGAGCTCGAGGTAGTCGTCGCAGAACGTCCAGAAGAACGTCTCGGTGGCCTCGAGCGACCGGGTGTAGTCCCAGCCCTCGAAACCTTGGGTGGCCTTGTCGACGACGTCGGCGAGGGCCGAGAGCATCGACAGGTCAAGGGGATTCGTCACCGCGGCGCGCAGGTCGCCGTCGACGTCACCGAACCCCAGCGCGAACTTGCTCGCGTTGAGCACCTTGATGGCGAGCCGGCGGCCGACCTTCATCTGGCCGGTGTCGTAGGCGGCGTCGGTCCCGAGGCGACCCGAGGCAGCCCAGTAGCGCACCGCGTCGGCGCCGTTGGCCTTGACGACGTCCTCGGGCGTCTCGGCGTTGCCCTTGGACTTGCTCATCTTCTTGCGGTCCGGATCGAGGATCCAGCCGCTGATCGCGGCGTGGCGCCAGGGCGCGACGCCGTGCTCGAGGAACGACCGGGTGACGGTGGCGAAGAGCCAGGTGCGGATGATGTCGTGGGCCTGCGGGCGCAGGTCGTAGGGGAAGAGGGCCGTGAAGAGCGCCTCGTCGGAGCCGAGGCGGTCACCATCGTTCGCGCCCTCGCGAACCGGCCAGCCGGCCGCGATCTGCGGGGTCAACGACGAGGTCGCCCAGGTGTCCATGACGTCGGGATCCGCGACGAAGCCGCCGGCCACGCCGCGCTGCGCCTCCTCGTAGCCCTCGGGCACGTCGATCTGCGGGTCGACCGGCAGCGCCGCCTCGGCCGCGAGGACCGGGTGGTCGTAGTCCGTCTCGCCCTCGTCGGTCACGGGGTACCAGACCGGGAACGGCACCCCGAAGAAGCGCTGGCGCGAGATGAGCCAGTCACCGTTGAGGCCCTCCACCCAGTTCTTGTAGCGCGAGCGCATGAAGGCGGGGTGGAAGTCGACCTCGTCGCCCATGCCGACGAGCTTGGAGCGCAGCTCCTCCTCACGTCCGCCGTTGCGGATGTACCACTGGCGCGAGGTGACGATCTCGAGGGGCTTGTCGCCCTTCTCGTAGAAGTTGGCCTTGCGCTGGGTCTTCTGCGGCTCGCCGTCGAGGTCGCCGGACTCCCGGAGGGCGGCGACGACGGCCTCGCGGGCGCTGAACGTCGTCTTCGTCGCGAGCCCCTCGGCGTAGAGCGTCTCGCCGGGACCGCCGGCGATCCACTCGGGCGTCTCGGCCTGCAGGCGCCCGTTGCGGGTGATGAGCGAGCGGATGGGCAGCTGCAGCTCACGCCACCAGATGACGTCGGTCAGGTCGCCGAACGTGCAGCACATCGCGATGCCGGCCCCCTTGTCCATCTCGGCCGCGCGGTGCGCCAGGACCGGCACCTCGACGCCGAAGAGCGGTGAGGTGACCGTCGTGCCGAAGAGCGGCTGGTAGCGCTCGTCGTCGGGGTGCGCGATGAGCGCGACGACCGACGGGATGAGCTCGGGGCGGGTGGTCTCGATGTGCACGGGCGTGCCGTCGGGACGGTGGAAGGCGACGCGGTGGTACGCGCCGGGGTAGTCGCGCGCCTCCAGCTCGGCCTGCGCCACAGCGGTCTGGAACGTGACGTCCCACAGCCCCGGGGCGTCGCTCTGGTAGGCCTCGCCGCGGGCGAGGTTGCGCAGGAAGGCCTGCTGGGCGACCGCCCGGGAGCGCTCGTCGATGGTGCGGTAGGAGATGTTCCAGTCGAGGCTGAAGCCGAGGCGGCGGAAGAGGGACTCGAACGTGACCTCGTCCTTGACCGTGAGCACGTCGCACAGCTCGATGAAGTTCTTGCGGCTGATCGGGCGCTGGTCGGCGGCCTTGATGGCCTTGCCCTTGGCGTCGACGCCCTCCTCGAAGGGCGGCGTGAAGCCCTCCTCGTACGGCAGGCTCGCGTCGCCGCGCACGCCGTAGTAGTTCTGCACCCGGCGCTCGGTCGGCAGGCCGTTGTCGTCCCAGCCGATCGGGTAGAACACCTCGAGGCCCTGCATGCGCTTGTAGCGGGCCATGCAGTCGGTGTGGGTGTAGCTGAAGACGTGCCCGACGTGCAGGCTGCCGCTCGCGGTCGGCGGCGGGGTGTCGATGGCGAAGACCTGGTCGCGGGGGAGCGTCAGGGCCTTCTCGCGGTCGAAGGCGTAGGTGCCCTCGTCGGCCCATACCTGCATCCACTTCTCCTCGAGGCCGTCGAGCGTCGGTCGCTCGGGGATCCGCGAGGTCGTGATGTCAGGCGTGTCAGTCATGCGTCCAATCCTTCCATGCGCCTCGGGGTGCCCTCGACCGCCTTTCGTCGACGGTCGGGCCGAAGTGGTATGCCGTCAAGCCATCCTGTGGACGCGCGTCCCGACGGCCCCGCTGCGTGGGCTGCGTCACCGCCGCACTCCTGCTCACAGGCGTCCGGCGTTCGTCGGAGCGATGCTTCGGACAGGTCGGCATGCCGAAGCGTGACGACGCAGGGCAGAGTGTGCCCCATGGAGCCCGTCTACTCGTCCGTCATCGGTGTCGCCCGCGGGGTGTTCGCGGTGCAGGGCCTGAAGTTCACCATCCTCGGCGACGACAACGTGCCACGCACGGGGGGAGCGGTGATGACGGTCAACCACACCGGCTACTTCGACTTCGCCTACGCGGGCCTGGCGGCGCAGAGGTCCCACCGGCTCGTGCGGTTCATGGCCAAGGACGGCGTCTTCTCCCACCCCGTCAGCGGTCCGCTGATGCGCGGCATGCACCACATCCCCGTCGACCGCACGGCGGGCGCCGCGTCTTATGCCGCCGCCGTCGACGCGCTCAGGGCGGGCGAGATCGTCGGCGTCTTCCCCGAGGCCACGATCTCCCGGTCGTTCGAGCTCAAGGAGTTCAAGACCGGCGCTGCCCGGATGGCGATCGAGGCCGGCGTGCCGATCCTGCCGGTCGTCATCTGGGGCTCCCAGCGGGTGTGGACCAAGGGCCACGCGAAGCGTCTCGGCCGCACCAACGTCCCCATCCTGATGAACGTGGGCGAACCGATCGCCGTGGCACCCGACGCCGATCCGGACGCCGTGACGGCGCAGTACAAGGCGGTCATGGCCGACCTGCTCACTGTGCTGCAGGCGGCCTACGAGCCCCTGACCGGGCCCGACCTCAAGTACCTGCCGGCCAGCATGGGGGGCACCGCGCCGACCCTGGCCGAGGCCACGCGGCTCGACGAGGCCGAGGCGGTGGAACGGCAGCGCCGAGCCGACGAGCAGCGCGGCTTCCCACCAGAATGACGACGGCCCGGCGGTTCGGGCGGGCGTTCGAGCCGGCGCCGGCACGCCGATAGCCTTGCGGGCATGGCTCGTCAGGCACGTCAGCGCGTCCCCGAGGGTCCGGCCCCGGACCCCGCGGTCCAGAAGCTCCGGATCCGCTACACCAAGCGCGGGCGGCTGAGGTTCACCTCCAGCCGCGACTTCCAGCGAGCGCTCGAGCGGGCGCTGCGCCGCGCCGACGTGCCGATGGCCTTCTCGGCCGGCTTCCACCCGCACCCGAAGATCAGCTACGCCAACGCGGCAGCCACGGGGACCGCCAGCGAGGCAGAGTACGTCGAGATCTCGGTGACCCAGCGCGTCGAGCCCGAGTCGGTGCGGGCGGCTCTGGACGAGGCCCTCCCGCAGGGGATCGACATCGTGCAGGTCGTCGAGGCGCCGCCCGGCGCCCTGGCCGACCGGCTGGAAGCTAGCGACTGGCTGCTGGAGTTCGCCGGGCTGTCGACCGAGGTCCTGCGCGCGGCCGTCGAAGCGCTCCTGGCTCTGCCGGAGGCGCAGGTGACGAGGCTGACGAAATCGGGTCCGCGCACCTTCGACGTGCGAGGTGCGATCGTCTCCGCTCGGGTGCTGGCGCCCGCCGACGCGCTGACCGACATGGTCACGACTCACCTGGTCGGGGCCGACTGTGCGATACTGCGGATGGTCGTACGGCACACCACACCTGCTGTACGCCCCGACGACATTCTGACCGCGCTGCGTGAGATCGCCGACCTGCAGCCTCCGCGCCCCCCACTGGTGACGCGTCTGGCGCAGGGACCGCTCGACACCGCAAACGTGAGGGTGACCGACCCGCTGGAATGACCTGCCAGGTCATGACGACGAAATGGTTGCCGACCAGGACGCCGACGGCATTCGATCACGGGGCCGCGCCCAGCGCGAACCGTTTTCGGGTGTAGCGAGACGACTTCCGTCCCGTCGCACACGCGGCGCGACGACTGCTACCGCACTCGTGCGGTGTCGACGGCCCCGGCCGCGTGTGGGTCACACCGCACCTGACGGGAGGCTGCCTGATGGCAACCAACGACACCACGTCCAGCGACGAAGCCACGCTCTTCCCCACCCAGCAGGGCAACGGGCAGGGCACCCAGCAGGGCACCGGGCAGAACGCCGGGCACGACCACGGGCGACACGACGGCGGGCCGCAGGGGGATGCCGCCACTGCGGCTGACGCCCCGGCCCCCCGCCGCCGCGCCTCGCGCCGCACGACGAAGAAGGCCACGACCATCTCGCCTGCGACTTCCGCGGAGCCGGCGCCCTGGGGCGACGACGCCGCTCCGACTGCAGCCCCGGAGCTGGGGACCGGCCTGAGCGCCCAGGCCACCACCGAGGGAACGCGCGAGACCACGTCCGGCGGGACGGCTGAGAGCACGAGCGACACCGCCGAGACAGCTGAGATCGCCGAGACGAAGCGTCCGGCCCGCAAGCGCGCCGCCCGCAAGAAGGCGGAGCCGGGCGACGCTTCGGCCGAGGCCCCGAAGACCACCAGGCGCGGATCGCGGACCAAGGCCGACCGGGCGAGCGCCGCGGTCGAGGAGCTCGTGACCGGCGCCCTGTCGGGCGAGGTCGAGACGACCACGGTGACTCTGCAGAACGCTCCGCCCGTCGCCGACGCCGCCGATCTTCCCACCCTCGTCGACCTCGACGCGCTCGCCGAGACCGAGGAGACCGAGGAGACCGACGAGACCGACGAGACTGAGGCGGCCGGTGGCGACGCTGCCGGTGGCCGCCAGACGTCGGTCGTTCCCAGCTTCAGCGTCCTCTTCCAGGCCCCCGACGCCAGCCAGGCCGTGCCCACCCGCCGTCGCCGTGGCGCGCCGCAGCCCGTGGTCGAGGAGCCGGTCGACGCACCGTCGGACGACCGCGATGACCACGAGCCGGGGACGCGCGAGCAGGACGACTCCGACGTCGGTGACCAGTCCGACGAGCGGTCGGACGACCTGGCCGACGAGGAGAGCAGCCCGCGTCGGTCGCGCCGCCGGCGAGGTGGCAAGGGCCGCCGTGGTCGTGGCTCCGACGACGACGACACGCAGGACGAGCAGTCCGACTCCGACGACTCGCAGGCCTCCGGCCGGGCGGACGACGTCTCCGTCGAGCCGGCCGACGACAGTGACTCCGAGCACGACGCCGAGAGCGACTCCGACGACGAGGGCGGCACCAGTCGTCGTCGTCGTCGCCGCCGCCGGGCCGGCTCCGCGGCCGACAACGGGGATGACACCCCCAACGTCTCCACGCGGGTGCGCCAGCCGCGCACCCAGAGCGACGAGCCGGTGGCCGTGAAGGGTTCGACCCGCCTCGAGGCGAAGAAGCAGCGCCGCCGGGAGGGCCGCGAGGCCGGGCGCCGCCGCACGGTCATCACAGAGGCGGAGTTCCTCGCCCGCCGCGAGGCGGTCGACCGCGTCATGGTCGTGCGCAACAAGGACGGTCGCACCCAGATGGGCGTGCTCGAGGACGGCGTCCTCGTGGAGCACTACATCGACCAGGCCACCAACGTCTCGATGGCGGGCAACATCTACCTCGGCCGCGTCCAGAACGTCCTGCCCTCGATGGAGGCCGCCTTCGTCGACATCGGCAAGGGCCGCAACGCCGTGCTCTACGCCGGCGAGGTCAACTGGGATGCGGCCGGGCTCGAGACCAACCAGCCCAAGCGCATCGAGAACGCTCTCGGCTCCGGGCAGACTGTCCTCGTTCAGGTCACCAAGGACCCCATCGGCCACAAGGGTGCGCGCCTGACCTCGCAGATCTCCCTGCCGGGCCGCTACCTCGTCTACGTCCCCAACAGCTCGATGACCGGGATCAGCCGCAAGCTGCCCGACACCGAGCGTGCCCGCCTCAAGAAGATCCTGCGCGACGTCGTGCCCGACTCTGCTGGCGTCATCGTGCGCACCGCGGCCGAGGGGGCGAGCGAGGAGGAGCTGCGCGCGGACGTCGAGCGCCTCACTCGCACCTGGGAGGAGATCCAGGCCAAGGCCGAGGCCGCCTCGAGCCCCCGCGCGGGCAAGAGCAAGGGCAAGAAGAAGAACGGCGCCGCTGGCTCTGTCACCGGTGGCCAGGCCCCGATGCTGCTGCACGGCGAGCCGGACCTCACCGTCCGCGTCATCCGCGACGTCTTCAACGAGGACTTCAAGCAGCTGGTCGTCTCGGGCGAGCAGGCGTGGAACGAGATCCACCCGTACATCTCCTCGGTGGCGCCCGACCTGGCCGACCGGGTCACGAAGTGGACGTCCAACGAGGACCTCTTCACCCACCACCGGGTCGACGAGCAGCTCTCCAAGGCGATGGACCGCAAGGTCTGGCTGCCGAGCGGTGGCTCCCTCGTCATCGACCGCACCGAGGCGATGACCGTCGTCGACGTCAACACCGGCAAGTTCATCGGCTCGGGCGGCAACCTCGAGGAGACGGTCACCAAGAACAACATCGAGGCGGCCGAGGAGATCGTCCGACAGCTCCGACTGCGCGACATCGGCGGCATCATCGTCATCGACTTCATCGACATGGTGCTCGAGAGCAACCGCGAGCTCGTCGTGCGGCGACTGCTCGAGTGCCTCGGGCGGGACCGCACCAAGCACCAGGTCGCCGAGGTGACCTCGCTCGGCCTCGTCCAGATGACGCGCAAGCGGGTGGGTTCGGGTCTCATCGAGGTCTTCTCGGAGACCTGCGACCACTGCAACGGCCGTGGCTTCGTCATCCACACGGACCCCGTCGACAAGGGCGCCCACCCGCACGAGTCGGCGCCGGCGGAGGCCAGTGGGAGCAGCCGCCGCCGCGGCCGCGGCCAGAACGCCGGCCAGAGCGGCAACCAGAACGGCAACGGTCACGGGAACGCCGGCCAGGAGTCCGGCCAGCAGGCCGCCTCGGCCGATGCCAGGAGCAACGGCCCGACGGCCGCACAGATCGCGGCCGCCGCGCACGCCGCCGCGCTGAAGAGCGCGTCCGGCCAGCCGGCCGGCGAGGACGGCACGCCCGTGGCGGCCGAGGACGCCCGCCCGGAGCCCTCCTTCCCGCAGGACGAGCGCCCGTGGTCCGGTGACGATGCCTTCGAGTCCGACCCCCCCGCCGGCCAGCCCACCCAAGGTGGCGCCCACGTCGAGCCGGAGTCGGACTTCAGCGAGCCGCAGCAGAGCTCACAGCCGAGCGCGGGGGCGGCCGGCGAGCCGACCCCGGCCCTGGTTGCAGAGCCGGCCCTCGAGCCGGCCCCCGCGGCCCAGCCCGCGGCGCGCGGACGCCGGCGCCGCGGACGGGTGGTCGCACCGGCGGGACCTCCACGGCCGACCAGCGGCGGTGACTCGGCGCCCCCTGCCGGCGCTGAGGGATGACGCCGGTTTGGAGCTTGGCCCTGCGGGCCGGTAATCTTCCTCCTTGGTGCGCCCACCGGGCCCGTGTTGACGGGCCGGTGCCGAAAGTGGCGTTTCCAACCCTGATGAGAGAGTGAGTTTCACTGTGTACGCGATTGTTCGCGCTGGCGGTCGCCAGGAAAAGGTGTCGGTGGGCGATGTCCTGCTCGTCGACAAGGTGACGGGTCAGCCCGGCGATGCCATCGAGCTCACGCCGCTGCTCCTCGTGGACGGCACCACCGTGACGTCCGACGCCGACAAGCTGTCCAAGGTGTCGGTCAAGGCCGAGGTCGTCAAGGCCGCCAAGGGCCCCAAGATCGTCATCATGAAGTACAAGAACAAGACCGGCTACCGCAAGCGTCAGGGCCACCGTCAGCCGCTGACCCAGGTCAAGATCACTGACATCACCGCGTGATCGACGCCTGATCGGCTCGGCACAGAACCTCCCAAGGAGTAACTGACATGGCACACAAGAAGGGTGCGTCCTCGACCCGCAACGGTCGCGACTCGAACGCACAGTTCCTCGGCGTCAAGCGCTTCGGCGGCCAGAAGGTCAACGCGGGCGAGATCCTCGTCCGTCAGCGCGGGACGCACTTCCACCCGGGTGACGGTGTCGGTCGCGGTGGCGACGACACTCTGTTCGCCCTCGTCGCCGGCGCCGTCAAGTTCGGCACCAAGCGCGGCCGCAAGACCGTCAACATCGAGCAGCTGGAGACCGCTGCCGCTGAGTGATCACCACGATCACCACTGATTCACCGGAAGGGCGGGCCCGCGCGGCTCGCCCTTCCGCCTTTCCCGGGTGACACGGCATACGCCAGCTGGCGTATGCCGTCCGCCCACCTTGATCTGGAAGAGTGACCTCCATGGCAGTGACCTTCGTCGACCGCGTGGTGCTGCACCTCAGCGCCGGAGCGGGCGGCCACGGTGTGGCCTCCGTCAAGCGCGAGAAGTTCAAGCCGCTCGGCGGACCCGACGGCGGCAACGGCGGGCGGGGTGGCTCGGTCATCCTGCGCGTCGACCCGTCGTCGACGACGCTGCTCGACTACCACCGCCACCCGCACCGCAAGGCCGGCAACGGCGCGCCCGGCGCCGGTGACGAGCGCAACGGCGCCGATGGCGACGACCTCGTGCTGGCCGTGCCCGAGGGCACGGTCGTCAAGGACGCCTCGGGCCAGATCGTCGTCGACCTCGTCGGCATGGGCACCGAGCACGTCATCGCTGCCGGCGGCCGCGGGGGACTGGGCAACAAGGCCCTCGCCAGCGCCCGGCGCAAGGCCCCCGGTTTCGCCCTGCTCGGTGAGCCGGGCGAGGACGTCGACGTCGTGCTCGAGCTCAAGTCGCTCGCGGATGTGGCCCTCATCGGTTTCCCGAGCGCCGGCAAGTCCTCGCTCGTCTCCGTGCTGTCGGCCGCCAAGCCGAAGATCGCCGACTACCCCTTCACGACGCTCGTGCCCAACCTCGGAGTCGTGACGGCCGGGTCGAGCCGCTTCACGGTCGCCGATGTGCCGGGCCTGATCCCGGGTGCCCACGAGGGCAAGGGCCTGGGCCTGGAGTTCCTGCGCCACGTCGAGCGCTGCTCGGTGCTCGTGCACGTCATCGACTGCGCCACGCTCGAGCCGGGCCGCGACCCGATGAGCGACCTCGACGTCATCGAGAACGAGCTCTCGCTCTACGTCCCCGACGCCGACCTCGGCGGCCGCCCGCTCGCCGAGCGCACCCGCATCGTCGTGCTCAACAAGGCCGACGTCCCCGAGGCTCGCGAGCTCGCCGAGATGGTCAAGCCCGACCTCGAGGCCCGCGGCATCGAGGTCTTCATCGTCTCCGCCGTCGCCCACCTCGGCCTGCGCGAGCTGAGCTTCGCCATGGCACGCCACGTGGAGGCGGCCCGCAAGGAGATCGGCGAGGCGGTGCCCAAGCGCGTCGTGCTGAGGCCCCGGTCGGTCGACGACCAGGGCTTCACGGTGGCCAGGGAGGACGGGCCCGACGGCGTCTTCTTCCGTGTCACCGGTGCACGACCGGTCCGCTGGGTGCGCCAGACCGACTTCAGCAACGACGAGGCCGTCGGCTACCTCGCCGACCGGCTCGGGCGCCTCGGCGTCGAGGATGCGCTCTACAAGGCCGGCGCCGTCGCCGGGGACACCGTCGTCATCGGCGCGACCGACGACGCCGTCGTCTTCGACTGGGAGCCGACCCTGCAGGCCGGGGCGGAGCTGCTCGGTTCGCGTGGCACCGACCTGCGGCTGTCCGAGTCCTCACGTCCCACGCGTGACGAGAAGCGTGAGGCGCAGAAGGACCGCTACGCGGCCCGCGCCGCGACCCAGGAGGAGCTCGACGCCGAGCGCCGCTCGGGCCTGTGGCACCTCGCCGCCGACGAGGCCGACGACGCCTGACCCACTGCCACACTCCTCCGGGGGCCACACCCCCTCCTGCGGCAACACACCGTGCAGGTCACAACGCACCGGGATCCGATCCCGGTGCGTTGTGACC
>NZ_JBYTCI010000013.1:0-23421 GCF_058790095.1 Terrabacter sp. FW104-15G4B
GTCCGGCCGGCCGGACGGCATACGCCCCCCTCCAGGGGCACGTCGTCAGGCGGAGCGGGTCACTCCCACTCGATGGTGCCCGGCGGCTTGCTCGTGACGTCGAGGACGACCCGGTTGACCTCTTCGACCTCGTTGGTGATGCGCGTCGAGATCGTCGCGAGCACGTCGTAGGGCACGCGCGCCCAGTCGGCCGTCATGGCGTCCTCGGAGGCCACCGGACGAAGCACGACGGGATGTCCGTAGGTGCGGCCGTCACCCTGGACACCGACCGAGCGCACGTCGGCGAGCAGCACGACCGGGCACTGCCAGATGTCGCGGTCGAGGCCGGCCCGGGTGAGCTCCTCCCGCGCGATCGCGTCGGCGCGGCGCAGGATCGCGAGGCGCTCGGCGTCGACGGCGCCGATGATGCGGATGCCGAGGCCGGGGCCCGGGAAGGGCTGTCGCCACACGATGACCTCGGGCACGCCGAGCTCGAGCCCAACCTGGCGCACCTCGTCCTTGAAGAGGGTGCGCAGCGGCTCGATGAGCGCGAACTGCAGGTCGTCAGGCAGGCCGCCGACGTTGTGGTGGCTCTTGATGTTGGCCGCGCCCTCACCGCCGCCGGACTCGACGACGTCCGGGTAGAGCGTGCCCTGCACGAGCCACTTGACGGGGTGCTCCTCGTCGCCGCGGTCGTGGACGACATCGCGTGCCGCCTGCTCGAAGACGCGGATGAACTGCTCGCCGATGACCTTGCGCTTGGCCTCGGGGTCGGTGACCCCGGCGAGCGCCTCGAGGAAGCGCTCGCGCGCGTCGACGACGACGAGGTCGACGCCGGTGGCCTCGACGAAGTCCTTCTCGACCTGCTCGGCCTCACCCTCGCGCAGCAGCCCGTGGTCGACGAAGACACACGTCAGCTGGTCGCCGATCGCCTTCTGCACCAAGGCTGCCGCCACGGATGAGTCCACGCCGCCGGAGAGCGCGCACAGGACGCGGTCCTCGCCCACCTGCTCACGGATCGTCGTCACGAGGTCGTCGACGACGTGCCCGGGCGTCCAGTCGGGCGTGATGCGGGCGCCCTTCCAGAGGAAGTTCTCGAGGACGCGCTGGCCCTGCTCGGAGTGAAGCACCTCGGGGTGCCACTGCACGCCGTAGAGCCGGCGCTCGTCGTCCTCGAACGCCGCGACCGGGGTGCCCGGGGTCGTCGCCGTGACCGCGAAGCCCTCCGGCGCCTCGCTGACGGAGTCGCCGTGCGACATCCACACCACCTGGCCCGCGGGCTGCCCGGCGAACAGGGTCGAGTCGGTCCCATGGATGGCGGCGTCGGTCTTGCCGTACTCGCGGGCGCCCGTGCGGGCCACGGTTCCGCCGAGGGCCTGGGCCATCGACTGGAAGCCGTAGCACATGCCGAAGACCGGGACGCCGGCCTCGAGCAGCGCGGGGTCCAGGCGCGGGGCGCCGTCCTCGTAGACCGAGCTCGGACCGCCGGACAGGATGATCGCCGCCGGCTCCTTGGCGAGGATGTCGCCTGCCGCCATCGAGTGCGGCACGACCTCGCTGTAGACCTGGGCCTCGCGCACACGCCGGGCGATGAGCTGGGCGTACTGGGCACCGAAGTCGACGACGAGGACGGGGTGGCTCTGCAGGTCGGTCGACTGGTCGGTCTGCTCGTCGGTCTCCGCGGCGTCAGTCACGCGGCCAGCCTATCGGCCCTGCGGACGCTCCTCCGACGCCGCCGCGTCGCCCGAGACGTAGGCGCGCGAGAGCAGCGCCTCGGTCTGGGCGGTGTTGCGGCGCTCCGCGATCCACGGGAGGACGGGCACGAACCCGGCGAGGAGGTTCTTGACGATGCGGACCGGGCCCCACGCGGCCTTGAGTCCCAGGTTGGCGACCGACGCGGCATACGCCATGTAGATGATCCCGTGGATGGGGCTCCAGTACTGCGTCAGCACGTTCGTCTGCTTGAAGACGTACTTCATGACCATCTCGAGGAGGAGCACGAACAGCGCGATGCCGGCGATGGTCGCGAGGACGCGGTAGATCGACAGCGCGCTGCGGATCTGCTGCGGCTTCGCCAGAGTCTGGGGATACGTGCTCACGTCGTGACGCCTTCTCTCGGTGCAGCGACGGGCTCGTCCGCCGGCTGCTCTGCTCGGAACATCTTCCACCACATCCAGATCGCGAAGATCCCGAAGACCCACCACTGCACGGCGTAGGCCGCATTGCGCAGGTTGAGCGGCGCGTCGAGCTGCGGCGGCGGTACGCGGGTCAGGCCCGCGGGGGCCAGCGGCGCGTCGGCCGTCGGCCCTGCCGACTCGGCGGAGGCGAGGACGACGACGTTGTAGAGGTCGCCCGGCCACTCGTTGACCAGGGACGCGAGGTCGATCGAGCGCACCTGGGGCGCCGGCAGCGGGACACCGTCACGGGGCGACTCACCCGGGCCGAGCGTGCCGGTGACGGTGACGACCCCCGCTGGGGGCTCAGGCACCGACGCCGGCGTGCCGTCGAGGAAGCCGCGCAGCACCGGCACCGTGCCGCCCTCCGTCTCGAGCGGCGTGACGACCCAGGAGCCGACCCGCCCGTCCAGCCTGCGGTCGACGACGAGCAGACTGCGGTCGGCGACGTATCTGCCACTGACGGTGACGGGCCGGTTGGAGTAGTCGGCGCGGAAGTCGGAGTGCGGCTTGGTCACCTGCTGGAGCGGCGCCAGCGCGAGCGTCGACGCCGCGGCCACGGCCTCCTTGCGCCCCGAGTCCTGGGCCACCCCCAGCTGCCAGAGCCCCAGCAGGACGCAGGCGGCGACGATGACCGCCAGAGCTGCGAGCATGCCGAGCCAGCGGGGGGTGAGCAGGCGCCGGAACACCTCCTCAGGGTAGGTCACCGTCCCGGACCTGACCTGACCCGGGCGCCGGACCGTGCCAGAATCCTGCGCCATGTTCTCGTTGCCCCGACGCCGAGCAGGTATGCCGTCCCGCACCGCTCCGCTCCTGGCCTCCGTCGTCGTCGCGGGCCTCCTCTCCTCGTGCGGCGCCACCGACCTGCCCACTCCCCGCCGGACCGTGACCGTCGTGGTCGACGCCCCGAAGCCGTCGCGCACGTCCTCCCCGGCCGGTCCGGACACGACTCCCAGCACCCGGCCGACGTCGGCGCCGGTGCCGACCTCCCTGGCGGCCGGGGCCCAGCGCGGGGCTCCGAGGTCCTACGACGAGGCGGCGTCGCGCATCGACGCGGCGAGCGCAGACTCGGGCGTCGGCGACCGGTTCGAGAGCCCGACGGGCAACATCGTCTGCCAGCGCGGCCACGGCTCCGAGGCCAGCTCGCCCACGGTCGCGTGCGAGGTCGCCACGGGGCGCATCGCCCCTCCCTGGCCCTCGACCTGCTCCGCCGGCGGGCCCAAGGACATCGGCCGGATCGAGCTGTCGGCCGGCGGCGCCCGGCCGGTGTGCAACTCCGACACGATCCGCCGTGGGGGTGAGCCGAAGCTGCGCTACGGGGTACGCACGGCGCCCGCGGGCACCACTGCCTGCCTGAGCGAGATCGTCGGGTTGACCTGCGTCGACACCGCCACGCACCACGGCTTCTTCCTGGCCCGCGCGACGTTCGTCACGTTCTGACCCCGCCGGGCCCGCACGGGTCGACGCGACGCAAAGGTCGGACAAAGCACCGCAGAACATGACACTCCTTCAAGGCGTTTGGTCTCGACTTGGTAACGACGTCGTGACGAATCGGCCACATCGGTACACAGGGGACTTGACTGCGAATGTCGCGCCTCGGGGGCGAAGCCGGGAAAAGATGCGGCGGGCTCGACATCCCACAGGAAACTCACACTCTTAGGGACGGTCTCGTGAGGCAATCAATGCTGCACTCCAGGCGTCGCAGGCTTCTCGGCCTGCTCGCCACCGGAGCCCTCGTCACCGGCGCGATCGCTGCGTCGCCGGTGCAGGCGGCCCCCAACGCCGGCTCGGCCAAGGCCGGCGACGCGTCGACGGGCAAGACCCGCAACGACAACCTGCGGCCGCCACAAGCGGTCAAGCAGGACGCGATGCGCCAGAAGGCGCTCGAGAAGCGCCTCAAGGGCGACCCGAACGCCCAGGGCAAGGTCGCCAAGCTCGGCAAGGGACAGTACGTCCAGCTCGAGCGCGAGGGCACCGACAAGATCTTCGTCGTGATCGTCGAGTTCGGTGACCAGCAGTACGCCGGGGGCACGGGCAAGTACCCGCCCGGGACGTTCACCGGTCCACCCACGGACGGCACCGCCACCGACGTCACCGGCCCGCGCCACAACGAGATCCCGGCGCCGAACCGTACCGCCGACAACTCGACCCTGTGGCAGACCGACTACAACCGGGCCCACTACCAGGACATGTACTTCAACCGGATGGCGAAGTACTACGAGCGCCAGTCCTCGGGCCGCTACTCGGTCGAGGGCGACGTCACCGAGTGGGTCAAGGTCCCCTTCAACGAGGCGCTCTACGGCCGCAACTACTGCGGCAGCATCGTCTGCAACACCTCGACCGCGCTGGTCCGCGACGCCCTCGCGGTGTGGGTCAAGAGCCAGCTGGACTCGGGCAAGTCGATGGCCGAGGTCCAGGCGTACCTCAAGACGTTCGACCAGCAGGACCGCTACGACATCGACGGCGACGGCAACTTCAACGAGCCGGACGGCGTCATCGACCACTTCCAGATCGTCCACGCGGGCGGTGACGAGGCCGCTGGTGACCCCAACCAGGGCACCGACGCCATCTGGAGCCACCGCTCCTTCGCCGCCGTCCAGGGCGGCGGCCCGCTCGGGGCCGGCGTCAACGTCGGCAGCAACGCCGGGCTCGTGTCGAGCACTCTCGTGCCCAACAACCCGACCGGCGTCTGGGTCGGTGACTACACCATGCAGCCGGAGAACGGCGGCCTCGGCGTCTTCGCGCACGAGTTCGGCCACGACCTCGGCCTGCCCGACCTCTACGACACCTCTGGCAACACCGGCGGCGCCGAGAACAACACGGCCTTCTGGACGCTGATGAGCTCCGGCGCCAACATCGGCGACGGCGGCCCCGACGGCATCGGTGACGACCCGACCGACCTCGGCGCCTACGAGCTCTTCCAGCTCGGCTGGCTCCAGCCGCAGGGCAAGCAGGGACCGTTCTACGACGTCGCGTATGCCGGCAAGCGCTCCTCACACACCATCGGCTCGAACGTGCCGGCGACGAAGCAGGCCCAGGCCCTCTTCACCGTGCTGCCCGACAAGGTCTTGCCGCTCGAGCTCGGCGCCCCCTCCGAGGGCTCCAAGGTCTACTACAGCGACGCGGCCGACGACCTCGACACCACGATGACGAAGTCCGTGACGCTACCGGCCGGCACGGTCCGCCTGGCAGCCAAGGCGCGCTACAACATCGAGGAGGACTGGGACTACGCCTACCTGCGTGTCTCCGCCGACAACGGGGCCACGTGGACCCAGGTGCCGACGAGCCTGTCGCGCACGACCGACCCGAACGGCGCCAACCTCGGCCAGGGCATCACCGGGGTCCAGGCGTCGTGGGCCGACCTCACGGCCGACCTGACGCCGTGGGCCGGCAAGGCGGTGCAGCTGCAGTTCCGCTACAAGGGCGACGGCGCCCAGGTCGGGCAGCCGGGGGCGGACACCCCGCCGCCGGGCTTCCAGCTCGACGCCCTCGCCATCACCGGCCAGCCCCTCGACGGGGCCGAGTCCGACGCGGGCTGGACGTTCAACCCGGCCGACGGCAGCGGCTTCCGGGCCACGACCGGCACGACCCAGCGGGCCTTCTTCAACGCGTACATCGCCGAGAACCGCCAGTACGACGGCTATGACACCTCGCTGAAGACGGCCTACAACTTCGGCTTCCCGACGAAGCCGGACATGGTGGAGAGCTACCCGTACCAGAACGGGCTTCTCATCAACTACTGGGACAGCTCGCAGAACGACAACAACGTCGGCGACCACCCTGGCTCGGGCCTCGTCCTGCCGGTCGACGCCCACCCGGAGTTCACGCACTGGTCCAACGGCACGCTGATGCGCAACCGGATCCTGTCCTACGACTCGACCTTCGGGCTCGAGCGCACCGACGCGATCACGCTGCACAACCCTGCCGACGGGACCGCGGGCACCGTGGCCTCGAAGCCGGCCCAGCCCGTCTTCGACGACACGAGGACGTGGTGGGTGAACGCCGACCAGCACGGCGCGACGGGCTCGCACCCCGGCCGCTACCAGCCCGGCTGGTACGGCGTCGACGTGCCCAAGACAGGCACGACGATCCGGGTCGTCGGCACGTCCAAGCAGGGCAACTCGCTCAACGTCCTCGTCGCCCCGAAGTGACCGGACGGCACGACGTGGCGAGGTCCGGACCGCTCCGGACCTGACGCGAGACGAGGAGGGCCCCGCCGACCTGTGGTCGGCGGGGCCCTTCGCTGCACCTAGAATCGGACCACGACCTGAACGAGACGGACCGAGCCGTACACACCCGACGACCGAGGGGCCGCCGTGGCGCAACTGTTGCTCCTGCACCTGATCGCCGCAGCCCTCGCGCCGTGGTTGGCCACCGTCCTGCGCACCAAGGCCTTCCCGGTCCTGGCGCTCGTGCCGGCCGTCTCGTTCGCCTGGCTGGTGTCCGTCTCGAACGACGTACGGATGGGGGACCTTCCGACACAACGGATCTCGTGGGTGCCTGGTCTGGGCCTCAACCTGGACTTCCGCCTCACGACGCTGTCGTGGGTGCTGGGGCTGCTCGTCACCGGCGTCGGGGCGCTCGTCCTGCTCTACTGCACGTGGTACTTCACCGACCGCGACCCGACCCTGTGGCGCTTCACGTCGGTCTTCACGGCCTTCGCCGGCGCCATGCTCGGGCTCGTCCTGACCGACAACCTCCTCGTGCTCTACGTGTTCTGGGAGCTGACGACCGTCTTCTCCTACCTGCTCATCGGGCACAACCCCGCGAGCTCGACGAACCGGCGCGCGGCGATGCAGGCGCTGATCGTCACGACGTTCGGCGGCCTCGCGATGCTCATCGGCATCATCGCGCTCGGCGTGCACCACACGTACTCCATCGCCGTGCTGCTCGCCGACCCGCCGCCGCTCGACGCGGTGACGGTGGCCGCCGTCGTGCTGCTGCTCGTCGGCGCCCTGTCGAAGTCGGCGCTCGTGCCCTTCCACTTCTGGTTGCCCGGGGCGATGGCAGCGCCCACCCCGGTCAGCGCCTACCTCCACGCCGCCGCCATGGTGAAGGCCGGCATCTACCTCGTGGCCGTGCTCGCCCCAGCATTCGCCGGAGCCCCGGCCTGGCACGCGCTGACGACCGGCCTCGGCCTCTTCACCATGCTCGTCGGCGGGTGGCGCGCCCTGCGGCAGCACGACATCAAGCTGCTCCTCGCCTACGGCACCGTCAGCCAGCTCGGCTTCATCGTCGCCGTCGCCGGCCTCGGCACCAAGGCGTCGGCCCTGGCCGCCTTGGCGCTCGTCATCGCGCACGGGCTCTTCAAGTCGACGCTCTTCCTCGCCGTCGGCGTCGTCGACAAGTGCACGGGCACCCGTGACCTGCGCGAGCTCTCGGGCGTCGGCCGCAGACTGGTACCCGTCGCCGTGCCGGCGACGCTGGCGGGCCTCTCGATGGCCGGGATCGTGCCCCTCGCGGGGTTCGTGTCCAAGGAGAGCGCACTCGAGTCGCTGTGGCAGGACGTCCAGACCTCCGCTCCCCTGCCCGCGCCGTGGAGCTGGCTCGCGATCACCGGCGTCGTGGCGGGCTCGGCCCTCACCGTCGCATACACGGCCCGCTTTCTCTGGGGCGCGTTCGCCACGAAGCCCGGCGTGCCGGCCACGCCGGTGCGGGCCGCGCACCCGGGCTTCGTGCTGGCCCCGCTGCTGCTCGGCGTGGCGAGCCTGCTGCTCGGCCTGCTGGCCCCGCTCGAGTCCCCCTGGCTGCTGCCGTATGCCGCCACCTTCCCTCTCGGGGCCGAGCCCCAGTCGCTCGCGCTCTGGCACGGCGTGACCGTGCCCCTGGTGCTCTCGCTGCTCTCGGTGGCCGTCGGTCTCGTGCTCTTCGCCCGGCGCGACCTCGTCGCCCGCGTGCAGTCCGGCGTGCCGGCCCTCGTCGACGGCGAGCGCGGTTTCGCGCGCACGATGCGCTGGGTCGACCGCGGCGCCGTCGAGACGACGGCCGTGACCCAGCGCGGCTCGCTGCCGATCTACCTCGCCGGCATCCTTCTCGTCTTCGTCGCCCTGCCGGGGCTCGCGGCGGTGACGCGAGGCACGTTCCCGCAGGTGCGCCTCTGGGACAACGCCGGCCAGGCCGTCGTGGGCCTCGTGGTCGTCGCGGCCGCGATCCTCGTGCTCGTCACCCGCCGCCGGCTCACCGCGGTCATGCTCGTCGGTGCCACCGGCTACGGCATCTCGGTGCTCTTCATCCTGCACGGGGCGCCG
The DNA here is from genome assembly GCF_058790095.1 of Terrabacter sp. FW104-15G4B. NCBI lineage: Bacteria > Bacillati > Actinomycetota > Actinomycetes > Micrococcales > Intrasporangiaceae > Terrabacter > Terrabacter sp. FW104-15G4B. The sequence goes on from NZ_JBYTCI010000013.1 coordinate 8,402, forward strand.
GACCTCGCGATCACCCAGATGCTCGTCGAGACGGTGTCACTCGTCGTCTTCGTGCTCGCCCTGCGCCGCCTCCCCACGAAGTTCACCCGCCATCCCCACTCGCCGTCGCGCAGCTGGCGCCTCGTCCTCGGGGTGGCCGTCGGCGCCTCCGTCGGCGCCATCGCGCTGGTCGCGTCGGGTGGGCGCACGGCCCTGCCGGTGTCAGCCGACTTCCCCACGGAGGCGTACGCGTTCGGCCACGGCAAGAACATCGTCAACGTCACGCTCGTCGACATCCGCGCCTGGGACACCCTCGGCGAGGTGTCGGTGCTCGTGGCGGCGGCGACCGGCATCGCGAGCCTCATCTTCGTGCGCACCCGCAACACCCGCCTCTCCCGGGCGACATCGAAGTCGCTGCCGTCGACGAACCCTGGCCGGGGCACGTGGTTGCACGGTGGCCGGACGATGCGCACGGAGAAGCGCTCGGTCATCCTGGAGGTCGTCACCCGGCTCGTCTTCCACGTCATGCTGGCTGCCTCCCTCTTCCTGCTCTTCGCCGGCCACAACCAGCCGGGCGGCGGCTTCGCGGGCGGCCTCGTCGCCGGGCTCGCGCTCGTCGTGCGCTACCTCGCGGGCGGGCGCTACGAGCTCGACGAGGCGGCGCCCTTCGACGCCGGCCTGCTCGTGGGCGTCGGGCTGCTCGTCGCAGTCGGTTCCGCCCTCGCGCCGCTCGCCTTCGGCGGCACGATCCTCGAGACGACCGCCGTCGACTTCACCCTGCCGCCATGGGGAGAGGTACACCTGGTGACATCGCTCTTCTTCGACATCGGCGTCTACCTCGTCGTCGTCGGCATGATGCTCGACATCGTGCGCAGCCTCGGCACGGGCATCGACCGGCAGATCGCCGACGAGCAGACCGAGGAAGCAGAGCGGGTCGAGCGGGTCGAGCAGGTCGAGCAGGTCGAGCACGCCGACTCCCCGAGGCCCGACGAGGCGGAGTCGCCGCGCCCATGACGTCCCCTTCCCTGGCCGCGCCGGCCCTCATCGAGCCCACCCTGCAGCCGAACCTCACGCTCGTGCTCGTCACCGTCGCCCTCGTCGCGGTCGGCACCGCACTCGCCTTGGACCGCAGCCTCGTGCGGGTCCTGCTCGGCATGGTGCTCATCGGCAACGGCGTCGCGGTGCTCTACCTGGTCATCAGCGGGAGCGCCGGTCGCGCGCCCTTCGTCGGCGAGGACCCGGTTGCCATGAGCGACCCACTGCCGCAGGCCATGGTGCTGACCGCCATCGTGATCTCGCTCGCGACCATCGGCTTCCTGCTGGCGCTGTCCTACCGGCTCTGGCAGATCTCCGGCACCGACGACGTCCCCGACGACGCCGAGGACGCCCACATCCAGCGACTCGCCCTCGAGGACCAGACGTCCTCGACCTACGACCCGTCGCAGACCTCGACGACCACCTCCGACGAGCTCGCCACCGGGGACGGGAACCCGTGATGCCCATGAGCCCTGCCCACCTCAGCGTGCCGGACCTCGTGCCGCTGCCCGTTCTGCTCCCACTCCTCGGAGCGGCGCTCACCCTCGCCTTCCGCCGGTCGCCGCGACTGCAGCGGGGTGTCAGCATCGCCGTGCTCACCGCCGTGGTCTGCGTCGCCGGCGTCCTCGTCTGGCAGACCGACGTCAACGGGCCGCAGGTGCTCTGGCTCGGCGCCTGGCAGGAGCCGCTCGGCATCTCGCTGGTCGCGGACCGTCTCAGCGCGCTCATGCTGCTGGTCTCGGGCATCGTCACCCTGCTCGTGCTCGTCTTCGCGATCGGCCAGGGCCAGGCCGACAGCGAGGAGGAGGGTGAGAGCGAGACGCCGCTGACGATCTTCCACCCGACCTACCTCGTGCTGTCGGCGGGCGTCGCCAACGCGTTCCTCGCCGGTGACCTGTTCAACCTCTTCGTCGGCTTCGAGATCCTGCTCTTCAGCTCCTACGTGCTGATCACCCTCGGCGGCTCGGCCGCGCGCATCCACGCCGGCACGACCTATGTCGTCGTCAGCCTGCTCAGCTCAGCGCTGTTCCTCGTCGGCATCGCCGCGGTGTATGCCGCGACGGGCACCGTCAACCTCGCCCAGCTCTCGATCCGCATCGGCCACCTCTCCCCCGGGGTCGCGCTCGTCCTCCAGCTGTCGCTGCTGACGGCGTTCGCGATCAAGGCGGCCGTCTTCCCGATGTCGGCATGGCTGCCGGACAGCTACCCCACCGCGCCCGCGCCGGTCACCGCCGTCTTCGCCGGCCTGCTGACGAAGGTCGGCGTCTACGCGATCATCCGGGTGCAGACGCTGCTCTTCCCCGAATCGCCCCTGCAGGGCCTGCTCATGTGGGCGGCTCTGCTCACCATGGTCATCGGCATCCTCGGCGCGGTGTCACAGTCGGGCCTGAAGCGGATCCTGTCGTTCACGCTCGTCAGCCACATCGGATACATGATCTTCGGCATCGCGCTCGCGACGACCCACGGCACAGCTGGTGCGATCTTCTACGTCGCCCACCACATCACGATCCAGACCGCCCTGTTCCTCATCACCGGTCTCGTCGAGCGCCTTGCCGGTAAGACGTCCCTCGACCGGCTCGGCGGCCTCGCCGCCGCCTCACCCGTGGTCGCGACCCTCTTCTTCGTGTCGGCGATGAACCTCTCGGGCATCCCGCCGCTGTCCGGCTTCCTGGCCAAGGTCGGCCTGCTCGACGCCGGCATCGAGCTCGGCACCCCCCTGGCCTGGCTGCTCGTCGTCGGCGGCACCGTCACGAGCCTGCTCACGCTCTACGCCCTGGCCAAGGTCTGGAGCCAGGCCTTCTGGCGCACGCCCGCCGACGCCCCGCGCTCCGCCGAGGCCGCAGCGGCCCTGCAGGACGGCTCGCTCCAGCCTGGAACCGCGACCCCCACCGGGATCGCGACCCAGACCGCGACCGCGAGCGCCGTCCTGGTGCACTCCGGCCCCCGGGCCCTGCCGCGCCTGATGCTCGGCGCGACCGCGGCGATGACGGCTGTCGGGCTGCTCATCACCGTCGTCGCCGGACCCCTCTACTCCTACACCCAGCGCGCCGCCACCGACCTGATGAGCCGCGAACCGTACGTGACGAGCGTCCTGCCCGTGGAGGTCCGCCGGTGACCGACGCGAGGATGACCACGCCGCCGCAGGGAGCCGATGCCCCACACCGCCGCCGCCGGGTGCTCCAGCCCCGGGCCGTCGCAACCATCGCTCTCGCCTGGGTGCTGCTGTGGGACCGCGTCACGTGGGGCAACGTCGTCAACGGGATCCTCGTGGGCCTTCTCGTGACCTACGCGTTCCCGCTGCCGTCGATCGAGTTCGAGGGACGGCTCCGCCCGCACCGGGTGGCGCTGCTGATCGGGCACTTCCTCGTCGACCTGGCGGGTTCCTCGTGGCAGGTGCTGCGCCTCGCCCTCGGGCGGCGCCAGCCTCGCAACGCCGTCATCGAGGTGCAGCTGCGCTCGCGGTCGGACTTCTACCTCACCCTGACGGCCGAGCTCCTGGCGCTGGTGCCCGGGTCGGTCGTCGTCGACGCGCGGCGCTCGACGTCGGTGCTCTACCTGCACCTGCTCGACGTCGAGCGCGAAGGCGCCATCGAGGCGCAGCGTGTGCACGCCCTAGAGGTCGAGCGCCGGGTGGTGCGCGCCCTCGGCTCCCGCGAGGAGATCGCCGCCCTCGAGGCGGGCGCCGCCGCCGACACCCGCACCGAGACCGATACCGGCACCGAGACGGAAACCCGCACCGATCCTGACGAGGACCGCCCATGACCATCGTCCTCGCCGTCGCGCTCGCCATGCTCGGCGCCGCAGCCGCGCTCGTGCTCTTCCGCCTCTACCGGGGCCCGAGCAACCTCGACCGCATCGTCGCCGCCGAGATCCTCCTCGTCATCGTCATCGCGGGGGTGGCCCTCGAGTCGGCCCGCCAGCGAACGACGACGTACCTGCCGCTGCTGATGATCCTCGGGCTCGTGGGCTTCGTCGGCGGCGTCGCCGTCACCCGCTTCCTGTCCCGCGACTCCGACGAGGCGGAGGGCATCGTGCGGGAGCAGTCCCACCCCCGGCGGCAGCCGAGCGAGAGGGAGCAGTCATGAGCTGGTCGTCCCTGCTCGACGTCGCCGGCGCCGCGTGCCTGCTGCTCGGCTCGTTCCTCTGCCTGGCCGGCGCGATCGGACTTCTCCGTTTCCCCGACACCCTCTCGCGCCTGCACGCGGCGACGAAGCCGCAGAGCCTCGGGCTCATCCTCATCCTGACCGGCCTGGCCCTGACCCTGCGCACCTGGGCCGCCGTCACGACGCTCGTGCTCCTCGCGGCAACCCAGTTCTTCACCTCCCCCGTCTCCGCGCACCTCGTGGGCCGGGCGGCCTACCGCAACCGGCGTGTCGACGCCGACACCCTCGAGGTCGACGAGCTCTCGGACGCGCTCCAGCGCGCCGAGCGTGATCGGGCGCCGGAATAAATTGGCGTGAGGCACCTGAGCGCCGGACGTAAAGTGCACCAAGTGATCCCGCTGCCCCATGCCGACCCAGGCACGCCCGACCTGACCAGCCCGACGGCATACCTGCGATGGGTCGGCAAGGAGCAGTGGCGCACCCTCGTGGTCGCCATCGCGTTCGGCATCGTGTGGCTGGTCAGCCAGGCGCTCTTCCCTGCCGCGATGGGCAAGGCCATCGACGAGGGGATCATCGGCGGCGACGCCGGCTCCCTCGTCCTGTGGTGCAGCATCCTCATCGGGCTCGTCGTGCTCAGCGCCCTCTCCGGCGCGATGCGGCACAAGTACGCCGTCGTAAACTGGATGCAGGGCGCCTTCCGCTCGGCCCAGCTCATCGGCCACAAGGCCGCCGATACCGGCGAGGCGCTCACGCGCGCCGTCCCGACCGGCGACGTCGTCGCGACGGTCAGCTCCGACGCGATGCGCATCGGCGGGCTCTACGACGTGAGTGCGCGATTCGCCGGCGCGGTGGTCTCGTACGTCGTGGTCGCGCTCATCCTGCTCGGCGCCTCCACGCCCCTGGGTCTCGTCGTGCTCATCGGCGTGCCGGTGCTCGTCGCCTGCCTCACCTTCATCGTGCGCCCCCTGCAGGCCCGCCAGCTCGCCCAGCGGGAGGAGTCCGGCACGCTCATCGGGCTCGGCGCCGACACGGTCGCGGGTCTCCGCGTGCTGCGCGGGATCGGCGGCGAGCACACCTTCCTCAGCAGGTATGCCGTCCAGTCGCAGTCCGTGCGCCGGGTCGGCAACAAGGTGGCGGGCTACCAGGCGGCTCTCGACGCGGCCCAGGTGCTGCTGCCGGGGATCTTCGTGCTCGTCGTCGTGTGGCTCGGAGCCCGTTTCGCCATCCGCGGCGAGATCACGGCGGGCCAGCTCGTCGCGTTCTACGGCTACACCGCCTTCCTCGTCATCCCGCTGCGCACGGCGACCGAGATGGTCGACCGGGCCACGCGCGCCCACATCGGCGCCGGCAAGCTGACGAGGATCCTGCGCGTCGAGCCGGACCAGGTCGAGTCGCCGGCGAGCCAGCCTTTGCCTGCCGGCCCAGCCCGCCTCGTCGACCCGGACAGCGGCGTCAGCATCGAGCCGGGGCAGCTGACCGTCGTCGTGTCGGCGCGCCCGGAGGAGTCGGCCGCGCTGGCGGACCGGCTCGGGCGCTTCGGCCCCCGGCAGACCGACGTGCGCCTCGGCGGCACGCGGCTCGCGGACGCCTCCCTCAGCGAGGTCCGCAGCCGGGTCGTCGTCTCGGAGAACGACCCACGCCTGTTCACCGGTACCCTGCGCGACGAGCTCGACCCCTGGGGCGAGCACGACGACGCGGCCATCCTCGGGGCGCTGGCCGTCGCCAGCGGGGACGACGTCCTCGAGGCGCTGCCGGGCGGCCTCGACAACGAGGTCGAGGAGCGCGGCCGCGCCTTCTCCGGCGGCCAGCGCCAGCGCCTTGCCCTGACGCGGGCCCTGCTGACCGGCGCCGACACCCTGGTGCTCGTCGAGCCGACGAGTGCCGTCGACGCCCACACCGAGGCCCGGATCGCCGGCCGCCTGGCTACCGCCCGGGCCGGGCGCACCACAGTCGTGATGTCCGCGAGCCCGCTACTGCTCGACCGGGCCGACGAGGTCGTGTTCCTGCGGCACGGCCGGGTCGCCGCGACCGGCAGCCATGCCCGGCTGATGGCAGGCGTTCCCGACTACCGGTGCACCGTCGTCCGAGGGGAGGAGGACTGATGTCGCTGGCACCAGCGCCGTCCGCGCGCTCGCTTCCCGTGGCCGACATGGCCTCGGTCAAGGACCACACGCGCGGGCTCGTCCGGCGCCACCGACGCAGCATCTGGTCGGTCATCGCCCTGCATGCGGTCGCGGCCGTCGCGGCCCTCGTGGCGCCGCGAGTCATCGGCCTGCTCGTCGACGAGATCAGCCACGGTCGCTCGCTCGACGTCGTGAACCGGCTGGCGCTCTGGATCGCCGGGGCGGTCGTCGTGCAGACCGTCGTCACGTGGTTCGCGCGCCGCGCGTCCTTCGTGCTCGGCGAGACGATCTTCGCCGAGCTGCGTGAGGAGTTCATGGAGCGGGTCGTCGAGCTGCCCCTGTCGACCGTCGAGCGCGCCGGCACCGGCGACCTCGTCTCGCGCACCACGAACGACGTCGAGGCGCTCTCGCGCGTCATCCGCTTCGGCATCCCGTCGATCTTCGTCGGCTCGGTCACGACGGCCATCACCGTCGTCGCGGCCTTCGTCACCGGGTGGCAGGTCGCCCTGGCGATCGTCGTCGGCGTGCCGATCCTCGTGCTGTCGACGCGCCGCTACCTGCGCCGTGCCCCGGAGGGCTACCTGCGCGAGCGCGCGACGTATGCCGTCCTCAACGGGGTCGTCACCGAGTCGGCCGACGGCGGGCGCACGATCGACGCCCTCGCCCTCGGCGGTCGGCGCCGTCGCAGGATGGACGACGCCCTGCGCGACTGCTACGACGCGGAGCTCTACACGCTGGGCCTGCGCCTGCGGTGGTTCCCCGCCGTCGAGTTCGCGTTCTTCGCCCCCGTCGCCGTCACCCTGCTCTGGGGCGGCTACCTCATCTCGCAGGACGTCGCGACGGCCGGCACGGTGACGGCGGTGGCGCTCTACGTCCAGCAGATGGCCGGACCGCTCGACGAGCTGATCTCCTGGCTGGACGAGATCCAGGTGGGCGCCACGTCGCTGGCCCGCGTCATCGGCATCGCCGACGTGCCCGCCGACCGCGCCGCCACCGGGGAGGAGCCGGCGGACGACCACCTCGAGGTGCAGGACGTCCACTACTCCTACCGAGCCGGACGAGACGTGCTCCGCGGCGTCTCGCTCGACCTCCGGCCCGGTGAGCGCCTCGCCATCGTCGGCCCTTCGGGCGCCGGCAAGTCGACCCTCGGACGCCTCGTCGCCGGCATCGACGGCCCACGGGAGGGTCGCGTCGAGGTCGGCGGCGTGCGCCTCGTCGACCTCGAGCTGGCGCAGCTGCGTGGGCAGGTCGCGCTGGTGACGCAGGAGCACCACGTCTTCGTCGGTTCGCTCGAGGACAACCTGCGTCTGGCCCGGCCCAAGGCGTCACGGGCGGAGCTGTTCGAGGCCCTGGCCGCGGTCGACGCGCAGGACTGGGCGCTGGGGCTCCCGGACGGCCTCGACACCCTCGTGGGCTCCGGCGGCCACCGGCTCACCGAGGCCCAGGCCCAGCAGCTGGCCCTCGCCCGGCTCGTCCTGGCCGACCCGCACACGCTCGTGCTCGACGAGGCGACCTCGCTGCTCGACCCCCGGGCGGCCCGCCACCTGGAGCGCTCGCTCGCCGCGGTCGTCGAGGGACGCACCGTCGTGGCCATCGCGCACCGCCTCATGACGGCGCACGACGCCGACCGTGTGTGCGTCGTCGAAGACGGCCGGATCAGCGAGATCGGCTCGCACGAGGAGCTGCTCGAGGCGAACGGCGCGTATGCCGCCCTCTGGCGCTCCTGGCGCGACGAGCCACAACCCGCCGTCTGACACCCCTCCCCCCGGCAGTCGAGCGGCCAGCGTCTGTTCAGTCCCCTCTTCCGGCCAGGAGCGGCCACTCGACGGGGGCCTCTCGATCAGGGATCTGGAGGAGTTCGGCAAAGAAACGGCAGATGCCGTAACCCGGCTCGCGCTACGTCGTTGTCAGCGCGGTGCCGGGCTGTTTCTCGACCGGTTGCTAGCCCGCACCGTCGGGTGGGGCCGTCTCTGAGGGGTGACGGCCTCACCCCCTCACCTGGTCGAGGTCTCGACGCCGAGAACGGCACCCGGCATGGCCGGCGAGCTCGCCCGCCGTGGTGTGGCGTCCACGAGCCGGTAGGCCTCCCCCTGCAGCGGCCGAGCGTCGGCTTCGCCCTTGACCGGCCACAGCGACACGGCGCGCTCGGCCTGCGCAGTGATCGTCAGGCTCGGGTTGACGCCGAGGTTGGCCGAGACCGCGGCACCGTCGAGGACGTGCAGGCCGGGGTAGCCCCAGACCCGCTGGTACGGGTCGACGACGCCGTGCTCGGGCGAGTCCGAGATGACCGCGCCGCCGAGGAAGTGCGCCGTCATCGGGATGTCGAGGACCTCGCCGATCGACGACCCCGGCCAGGCCCGCTCCCCGGTCGTGCGCTCGAGTCGCTTCGCCATGGCGCGCACGGCCTCGTTGCCCTCCGGGATGTAGGTCGGGTTCGGCTCGCCGTGGCCCTGCGTCGAGGTCAGCCGCCACCCGAGGAGGCCCCGTCGGCGACGGACGGTGATCGAGTTGTCGCGGCTCTGCATGACCAGCGCGATGACGGTGCGCTCGCTCCACCGCCGGGTCGACAGCGACCGGGCGAAGACGAGGGGGTGGCGCGCGGCCTCCCCCACGAAGCGCAGCGGCCGGGGTACGCGTCCTCCTCCATCGACCTGCATGACCGCGAGGGCGCCCATCAGGTTGGAGCCCTTGCCATAGCGGACGTTCTCGACGTGCGTCGACTCCGAGACGTGGAAGCTCGACGTGATGGCGACACCCTTGGTCAGGTCGACACCGTCGGGCACCCGCTGCGTCATCGCGCCGCCGAGCGCCTCGGAGTTCGTGCGGGTCAGCTCACCGAGCGCGTCGGACAGCCGCGGCAGCCCCTGCCCCTCGGGCTGCGCCTTCATCGCCTGGAGCAGCTGCGCCGTGCCCCACGCACCGGCGGCGACCACCACCTGGGCCGCCGTGACGGTACGCTCCCCCGACCGGAGTCGACCCCACGACCCGCTGCGGACGGTCGTGACGGCATACCCCTGCTCCGGCGCAGCCGGGTCGACTGGGCTCACGCGTGTCACCGTGCGCAACGGCTCGATGGTGACGCCGCGCCGCTCGGCAAGCGCGAGGTAGTTCTTCACGAGCGTGTTCTTCGCGCCGACCCGGCAGCCGACCATGCAGTTGCCGCACTCCGTGCAGCCGGTACGCGCGGGGCCCTCCCCGCCGAAGTACGGGTCGGGGACGCGCTGGCCCGGCTCGCCGAAGAAGACGCCGACCGGGGTCTTGGCGAAGGTGTCGGCCACGCCGAGGTCCGCGGCCGTGTCGCGCATGAGCTGCTCGACCGGTCCCTCGCACGGGTTGAGGCCGACGCCGAGCATCCGCTGCGCCGTCGTGTAGTGCGGGGCCAGCTCGGCCTGCCAGTCGGTGATGTGGGCCCACTGCCGGTCGCGGAAGAACGCGGCGGGCGGCACGTAGAGGGTGTTGGCGTAGTTGAGCGAACCGCCGCCGACGCCGGCACCGGCGAGGACGAGGCAGTCGGGCAGGCGGTGGATGCGCTGGACCCCGAACAGGCCGAGCCGTGGCGCCCAGAGGTAGCGGCGGACGTCCCAGCTCGTGCGAGCGAAGTCCCCGTCCTCGAACCGGCGACCGGCCTCGTAGACGTGGACCCGGTAGCCCTTCTCGGCGAGGCGAAGGGCCGCGACCGACCCGCCGAACCCGGACCCGATGACGACGACGTCGTGGTCGAACTGCATGCTGCTCACCCTAGGGAGCGCTGCGGCGCCGAGGCGCCGACAGTAACCTTCGCCACAGCGGGCGGAGCCCTGTGGCCGACGTCAGTTGCCGAGGTACGGCGACACGACGACCTCCACGCGCTGGAACTCCTTGACGTCGGAGTAGCCCGTCGTGGCCATCGCCCGCTTCAGCGCCCCGATGACGTTGGTCGTGCCGTCGGCCCGGCGACCCGGCCCGAAGAGCAGCTCCTCCAGCGAGGCCTGCCCGCCCAGGGCGATCCGCTCGCCGCGCGGGAGCTGCTGGTGGTGCGCCTCGGGCCCCCAGTGGTAGCCGCCGCCGGGAGCGTCGCTGGCCCTGGCGAGGGCCGCGCCCAGCATGACGGCGTCGGCGCCGCACGCCACCGCCTTAACGATGTCGCCGGACGTGCCGACACCACCGTCGGCGATGACGTGCACGTAGCGGCCGCCGGACTCGTCGAGGTAGTCGCGCCGCGCGGCCGCCACGTCGGCGACGGCCGAGGCCATCGGGGCGTGGATGCCGAGGGTCGTGCGCGTCGTGTGGGCGGCACCGCCCCCAAAGCCGACGAGGACGCCTGCCGCGCCCGTGCGCATCAGGTGCAGGGCGGCCGTGTAGGACGCGGCCCCGCCGACGATGACCGGCACGTCGAGCTCGTAGATGAAGCGCTTGAGGTTCAGCGGCTCGGCCCGGCCCGAGACGTGCTCGGCCGACACGGTGGTGCCGCGGATGACGAAGAGGTCGACGCCCGCCTCGACGACGGTCTTCCAGTGCTGCTGCGTGCGCTGCGGCGACAGGGCTCCCGCCACCGTGACCCCCGCCTCACGCAGCTGGCGCAGCCGCTCGGTGATCAGCTCCGGCTTGATCGGCTCGGCGTAGATCTGCTGCATCCGCGCGGTCGCGGACTCCGGGTCGGTCCGGGCGATCTCGCGCAGCTGGGCGGTCGGGTCCTCGTAGCGGGTCCAGAGCCCCTCGAGGTCGAGCACCGGCAGCGCGCCGAGCTTGCCGAGCACGATCGCGCTCTCGGGCGAGACGACGGAGTCCATCGGTGCCGCCATGACCGGGATGTCGAAGTGGTAGGCGTCGATCTGCCACGACACCGAGACCTCCTCGGGGTCGCGCGTGCGCCGCGAGGGCACGACGGCGATGTCGTCGAAGGAGTAGGCGCGCTTGCCGCGCTTGCCGCGGCCAATCTCGATCTCGGTCACCGCCCGATCCTAGCGACCGGACCACGAGCGCACGTATGCCGTCCGGCGGGCTGGGCGGGACGGCATACGTTCTCAGGTGGTTGCGCGCGGGCTCAGCCGACGGTGTAGTTGGGCGCCTCGACGATGCCCTGGATGTCGTGCGGGTGGCTCTCCTTGAGCGAGGCCGACGTGATGCGCACGAACTGGCCCTTCTCCTGCAGCTCGGGGATGGAGCGGGCGCCGACGTAGAACATCGACTGGCGCAGGCCGCCGAGCATCTGGTGGGCCACGGCGGCCAGCGGTCCGCGGTACGCCACCCGGCCCTCGATGCCCTCGGGCACGATCTGGTCGTCGGACTCGACCTCGGCCTGGAAGTAGCGGTCCTTGGAGTAGGACTTCTTGCCGCGCGAGCTCATCGCGCCGAGCGAGCCCATGCCGCGGTAGCTCTTGAACTGCTTGCCCCCCACGAAGATGAGGTCGCCCGGGCTCTCCTCGCAGCCGGCCAGCAGCGAGCCCACCATGACGGAGTCGGCGCCGGCCACGATCGCCTTGGCGATGTCGCCGGAGTACTGCAGGCCGCCGTCGGCGATGACCGGCACCCCAGCCGCCTTGCACGCCTGCGCCGCCGCGTGGACGGCGGTGACCTGCGGCGCGCCCACACCGGTGATGATGCGCGTCGTGCAGATCGACCCGGGCCCGACGCCGACCTTGACGGCGTCCGCGCCCGCGTCGACGAACGCCTGGGCGCCCTCGCGGGTGGCGACGTTGCCCCCGATGACCTGGACGTGGCGGGTGGCGGGGTCGCGCTTGAGCCGCTGCACCATCTCGATGAGCAGGCGCACGTGCCCGTGGGCGGTGTCGGCGACGAGCACGTCGACCCCTGCCTCGATGAGGGTCGTCGCGCGCTCCCACGAGTCGCCGAAGTAGCCGATGGCCGCACCCACCATGAGGCGGCCGTCGGCGTCGTTGCTGGCGTCGGGGAACTGCTCGCCCTTGACGAAGTCCTTGACCGTGATCAGCCCGGCGAGACGGCCCTCGGAGTCGACGATGGGCAGGCGCTCGCGCTTGTGCTGGCGCAGCAGAGCCGTCGCCTCGTCGCGGCTGATGCCCACCGGGCCGGTGATGAGCGGCATCGGCGTCATGACGTCGCTCACCAGGGTCGTGGCCCACTCGGCCACGGGCGTGAACCGCAGGTCGCGGTTGGTCACCATGCCGATGAGCTTCTTGTCCTCGCCGATGACCGGCAGTCCCGAGACGCGGTACTCGCCACAGATCGCGTCGAGCTCCTCGAGGGTGCGGTCCGGGCCGATGGTGATCGGGTTGGAGATCATCCCGGTCTGGGTCCGCTTGACGAGGTCGACCTGGTAGGCCTGGTCCTGGATCGAGAGGTTGCGGTGCAGCACCCCGAGCCCGCCCTGCCGGGCCATCGCGATGGCCATCCTCGCCTCGGTGACGGTGTCCATGGCCGCCGAGATGAGCGGGGACCGGATCGACAGCTCTCGAGTCAGGCGTGTGCTCGTGTCGATCTCGCTGGGGGCGAGGTCGCTGTAGCCGGGGAGGAGGAGGACGTCGTCGTACGTCAGGCCCATCATGGCGAAAGCTGCGGGCACGTCAGGCGATCCGAGGCTCATTCGCCGATTCTACGGGCTCGGCCGAGCACGACCGAACGCGCGTCAGGGAGCGGACGGAGCGGTGGAGGGGCCTACGGAGGACCCGCCTCTGGGCTTCGGCGTCGTGGTCGCGCGCCCGTCGGTGACCGCTGCGGTCGGCGCGACCAGAGTTCCGGGGACCAGGGTCGCCACCGCGGCGCTGGACGTGGGCGTCGACGTGGCCGTCGCCTGGGGCTTCTTGCCGACGGTGCCGCCGGTCGCGGGCTTCTTGCCGTTGGTGGTCACCTTCGAGGTGCCGGTCTCGCCGTTGCCGGTGTGGCCGTTGCCGCCCTGACCACCACCGGACTGCCCGGCTCCGGGCTGTCCGTCTCCGGGCTGTCCGTCTCCGGGCTGTCCGTCTCCGGGCTGTCCGTCTCCGGGCTGTCCGTTGCCCGTTCGTCCTGCCGTGCCGGCCAGGGGCCCCGCACCGGGCACACCGGGGAGGGCGGACGCGTCGGGGCCACCCGGCATACCGAAAACGCCCCCGGCGGCGGGCGCACCGGCCCGGACGCGCGCGGCAGCGACGGCGGCGGGCAGCAGCACGATGCTCCCGTCGGTGCCACGAGCCAGCACGAGTCCGCCGGCGCGTGTCGTGCCGGACCTCTGCGGCAGGCCCAGCCGCGAGAGCAGGGCGCTCGGCGCGTCGCTGCGGGCACTCTCGTCCATCTGCCGGACGATGCGCGCCCGCTCGGCGTCGCTCGGCCCCTTGTTCGGCAGCGTGACCGCGGCCGCCACACCGGCGCCGGACGCGGCGACGGCCAGGGCCGCGAAGGCACCGAGGTAGCGGTGCTTCCTGCCGAGGCGTCGACGGCCGCGGCGCGAGGGCAACGGGGTGTCGGCGTGCGCGGCCAGGGCGCCGAGGAGGCCGGCCACGGGCTCGGCGCCGGCGTCCGCCCGCCCGGCGAGCCGGTCGAGGAGCAGGTCGTCGGCGACGAGGTCGCTCAGGGGTGACAGGTCGTTCACGCCACGTCACCTGCCTCGGCCTGCGCGATCATCGCGCGCAGCTTGTTCAGGCCCCGGTGCTGGGCCACCCGGATGGCGCCTGGCGACATCCCGAGGGCTGCGGCGGTCTCGTCGGTCGACATGCCGACGGCCACGCGCAGCGTCAGGATCTCGCGCTGCTGCGCCGGGAGCTGCTGCATCAACGCCATGGCCGTCGCCGCGCCGTCACGCATGACGGCCAGCGACTCGGGCGAGGGCCCGTCGCAGGGGCCGTCGGGCACCTCCGCGACCGGTGCCGGGGCACGCATCGCAGCGCGCTGCGCGTCGGCCAGCTTGCGGGAGGTGATCGTGTAGACGAACGCCTCGAAGGGCAGGCCACGCTCCTGGTAGGTCGGCAGGGCGGTCACGACAGCCATGCACACCTCCTGGGCGACGTCCTGGGCCGTGTCCTCGGCGCCGAAACGCCCGAGGCGGACGCGGGAGTACCGCAGGGCCATGTCCCTGACGCGGGCCAGCAGGACGTCGCGTGCGTGGGGGTCACGCACGGCGAGCGCCGCAAGCTCACGAAGCGATTGAGCGTCCACCCGCTCCATCGCGCCGACGCCACCCGGCGTTACGCCGGTGTGCGTGGACCAGCCAAGACCCATCTGAGCTCTTGTCCCCCGAACTGTTCTCTGCGGACGTCGCGCCTGCGTCGCCGTCGGCGCTCGCCCGGAGCGGTCCCAATGCTAGTGCCCGCGCACGTCCTCCGACGAGTAGTGGCGCCCCCCGGAACGCCTCGGAGACGAGCATGCCATCGAGATGGCAATTCTTGAACAAGTCCTTAAGATTCCGCCCTTTATCCGTGATCGCATGCCCGGTTAGCGTCGTTTTCGCGGAACCGCGACCTACCAGGTGCACCTGCGGGCCGCCTGACTGGCGGGCACCCCCGCACGACCGAAAGACGAGTTCATGGCCGAGATCACCCGCCTGCCCGGACCGGTAGCCGACCTCTGGGACTGGCAGCTGGAGGGGGCCTGCCGGGGCGTGAGCCCCGAGGTCTTCTTCCACCCCGAGGGCGAGCGCGGACCGCGCCGGCGCAACCGCGACGCGCAGGCCAAGGCGGTCTGCGCCGCCTGCCCGGTCGTCGCCCAGTGCCGCTCGCACGCCCTCGAGGTCCGCGAGCCCTACGGCGTCTGGGGTGGCCTGACCGAGGCGGAGCGCGAGGTGCTCTACGGCGGCGGCATCCAGGAGGCCTCCTGAGCCCACCGTCGGCCGCCGGCACACGCGCCGGCGGCC
>NZ_JBYTCI010000013.1:23431-122647 GCF_058790095.1 Terrabacter sp. FW104-15G4B
GTGGGGGAGCGGCCCACGCCACTCGGCCGACCCGCGAGACACGACGGGTCACGGAGGCCGAGACACAGCGAGGGCCGCTCCCCCACCGGGGAGCGGCCCTCGCTGTGTCTCCACGGCCTGGACCGGATGCCGCTCGGGGCGTCCTGTCGTATGCCGTGTGCTGACCTGAGGTGATCTCGCTCAGTGACCGTGGCCGTGGCCGTGGCCGCCCGCGGCCGGCTCCTCGTCCTCGGGCTTGTCGACGACGAGTGTGTCGGTCGACAGGATCATCGAGGCAATCGACTCGGCGTTGCGCAGCGCGGAACGGGTCACCTTGACCGGGTCGATGACGCCGGCGGCGATCAGGTCGCCGTACTCGCCCGTGGCCGCGTTGAGGCCCTGGCCCAGCCCGAGCTCGGCCACCTTCGAGGTGACGACGTAGCCCTGCAGGCCGGCGTTCTCGGCGATCCAGCGCAGCGGCTCAGCGAGGGCCTTGCGCACGATGGTCGCGCCCGTGGCCTCGTCACCGGTGAGCTCGAGGGTGTCGATCGCGGACGCCGCGTGGATGAGGGCGGTGCCGCCACCGGCGACGATGCCCTCCTCGATCGCGGCACGCGTCGCGGAGATGGCGTCCTCGATGCGGTGCTTCTTCTCCTTGAGCTCGACCTCGGTGTGCGCGCCGACCTTGATGACGCAGACGCCGCCGGCGAGCTTGGCGAGGCGCTCCTGGAGCTTCTCGCGGTCCCAGTCGGAGTCGGTGCGCTCGATCTCGGCCTTGATCTGGTGGACGCGGCCGGAGACCTCGCCCTCCTCGCCGTTGCCGTCGATGATCGTCGTGTTGTCCTTGGTGAGGACGACGCGGCGGGCCTGGCCGAGGACGGTCAGGTCGGCCTGGTCGAGGCTGAGCCCGACCTCGGGCGCGATGACCTGGCCACCGGTGAGGATGGCGATGTCCTGGAGCATGGCCTTGCGGCGGTCGCCGAAGCCGGGCGCCTTGACGGCGGCGACGTTGAAGGTGCCACGGATCTTGTTGACGACCAGGGTCGAGAGAGCCTCGCCGTCGACGTCCTCGGCGATGATGAGCAGCGGCTTGCCCGACTGCACGACCTTCTCGAGGATCGGGAGCACCTCGGCGACCGAGGAGATCTTGCCCTGGTTGATGAGGATGTAGGCGTCCTCGAGGACGGTCTCCATGCGCTCGGTGTCGGTGACGAAGTAGGCCGAGAGGTAGCCCTTGTCGAACTGCATCCCCTCGGTGAACTCGAGCTCGGTCGCCGTCGTCGAGGACTCCTCGACGGTGATGACGCCGTCCTTGCCGACCTTGTCGAACGCCTCGCCGATGAGACCACCGAGGGTGGTGTCCTGGGCGGAGAGCGTGGCGACCGAGGCGATCTCGTCCTTGCCGTCGACCTCGCGAGCGTTCTCGAGGAGGCGGTCGTTGACGGCCGTGACGGCCTTGTCCATGCCCCGCTTGAGCGCGGCCGGGGCGGCGCCCGCGGCAACGTTGCGCAGGCCCTCCTTGACCATGGCCTGGGCGAGGACGGTCGCGGTCGTCGTGCCGTCACCGGCGACGTCGTTGGTCTTGGTGGCGACCTCCTTGGCGAGCTGTGCGCCGAGGTTCTCGTAGGCGTCCTCGAGCTCGATCTCGCGGGCGATGGTGACGCCGTCGTTCGTGATCGTCGGGGCGCCCCACTTCTTGTCGATGACGACGTTGCGACCCTTCGGGCCGAGCGTCACCTTGACGGCGTTGGCGAGCGCGTCGACGCCGCGCTCCAGCGACTTGCGGGCGGAGTCGTTGAACTCCAGCTTCTTGGCCATGGTGTTCCTTTTGGCTCGTGATGCGATGCGGTACGGGGGATCTGGTGGAACGAGACGCACCCCGGGGAGACCCCGACGGGGCTCACCGGGGTGCGTTCACGGCATACGGCTGGGTCAGCCGACGATGGCGAGGACGTCGCGCGCGGAGAGGATGAGGTACTCCTCGCCGCCGTACTTGACCTCGGTGCCGCCGTACTTGCTGTAGATGACCTTGTCGCCGACCTGGACGTCGAGCGGGACGCGCTCGGTGCCGTTGTCGTTGAAGCGGCCGGGGCCGACGGCGAGGACCTCGCCCTCCTGGGGCTTCTCCTTGGCCGTGTCCGGGATGACGAGGCCGGAAGCGGTGGTCTGCTCGGCCTCGAGGGACTTGACGACGATGCGGTCTTCGAGCGGCTTGATGGAAACCGACACGGTGGTGACCTTCCCTTCGGGACAGTCGGAAACTGACTACGGACTGTGGGCTCTTCGAGGCTGGCCGCCGTCGCGGGGGTCGACCTCCCTCGAGGAGGGCGCTGGCACTTTCAGGTCGAGAGTGCCAACAAGATGAAATCTAGGTATGCCGTTAGCACTCGGTCAAGTCGAGTGCCAATGCTCGGGAGCTCACGGACCCGGCGGCCCTGCGCCCGCGAGTGCTCCGAACACTGCCCGCACGCCTCCTTCCGGCCGGCCCCGCCCCCTCGACGGGGGGCCTGCGAGGATGGCGGGATGGACGCCGCCATGGTCGATCGCCTCGCCGCGGGTGAGGGCTGGGCGCTGCTCCAGTCGCTGCCGCCCTACGACGAGGGCACGTCCTTGCACCTGCAGGGTCGGCTGCGTGAGGCCGGCTTCGCCGCGGACCTCGTCGCCGCGGCGATGACCCAGTCGCGGCTGCGCTCCCGGGGCGCCGAGAAGTTCGGCGACTTCGCGGCAGGGATGCTCTTCACCTCCGACGGGCTGGAGCAGTCGACCCGCCTCGCAATTGCCGCCCGGCACGCGCACCGGTATGCCGCCGCCGGCGTCCGGGACGTCTACGACCTCGGCTGCGGGCTGGGCGCCGACGCGATGGCCTTCGCAGGACTCGAGCTCAACGTCCACGCCGTCGACGCCGATGACACCACCGCCCGCGTCGCCGCCGTCAACCTCCGCCACTGGCCGTCAGCGCGGGTGACCCACGGACTCGCCGAGGACGTGAGCATCCCCCAGGGCGACGGGCGCCGGCACCTCGGCCTGTGGCTGGACCCGGCCCGCCGAATCACCGGGGTGGCGGACGCCAAGGGGCGCACCAAGCGCGTCTTCTCCCTCGACGCCATCTCGCCGTCGTGGTCGCAGGTGCTCGACTTCGCCGAGCAGGTGCCGGCGACCGGGGCGAAGCTCTCCCCCGCGTTTCCCCACGGTCGGGTGCCGGGCGGCGCAGAGGCGCAGTGGACTTCGTGGCACGGCGAGGTGCTCGAGTGCGCGGTCTGGTGGGGGCCCCTCGTCGCGACGGCGGGGCGCACCGCGGCCGTCTGCAGCGAGACCTCGACGGCCGTCGTCACGGAGGCGGACGCCGCCGAGGGCAGCGCGCGTCCCGCGCTCATGTCGGTCAACGACATCGGCGAGTGGCTCCACGAGCCGGACCGGGCCGTCATCCGCGCCGGCCTCACGGGCGCGCTGGTCGCGGCGGTCGACGGCGCCGAGCTCGCGACCGGAGTCGGCTACGTGTCGAGCAGCAGCGCCCTCGAGCTGCCCTGGGCCCGCCGCTTCCGGGTCGTCGAGGCGATGCCCCTGTCGACGAAGCGCCTCGCACGCTGGCTGCGCGACCACGGACACGACCGCGTCACGGTCAAGAAGCGCGGCGTCACCATCGACGCCGACGCGCTGCGCCGGCAGCTGAAGATGACCGGACGCGGCAAGGGCGGCTCGGGGGCCACCCTGGTGCTGACGCGGGTCGGCGGCAGCCAGGTCGCGCTCGTCGTGACGCCGGCCTGACCCATCCGACGCCTGCCTGACGCGCGGGACCTGCCGCATGATCTGCCGTCTGGTGGGGTGATCACCCCATCGGATGCAGGACCACCCGCAGATCGTCGAGGAAGGGGCGACGTCAGTCGCGCGGCCGCTCGGCACGAGCCACCACGCCCACAGGTGCAGGGGGCGTCAGAGGGCCGCGTCCGGCTGGGCGCCGACCCAGCGCACGGCGGCCGCACCCGCTGCGTTCGCCGCCTCGAGGGCAGCCTGCCGGTCGGCCCCGGCGGCCAGCGCGGCCGCCAGGGCACCACAGAACGCGTCCCCGGCGCCGACGGTGTCACCGAGGTCGCTCGAAGCCACGGGTATGCCATCGACCCCGTCGGTCCCCCACCGCGCGCCCGCAGCCCCGAAGGTCACGAGCAGCGACTGCGGCATCAGGTCGGAGTCCGCGAGCGCCCGCATCTCCGACTCGTTGACCACGACGGGGTCGGCGAGCGCGATGACGTCGGGCGGCAGGGCGGCATACGGCGCGAGGTTGAGGACGACGCGGGCACCGGCCGCATGCGCGGCCCTCGCGGCGTCGGCCACCGTGTCGAGGTGCGCCTCGAGCGAGCAGAGCAGCACGTCACCGGGGCCCAGGCGGCTCGCCTCGGCCGCGAGGGACGGGTCCGCCTCGCCGTTGGCGCCCGCGATGACGATGATGGAGTTCTCGCCCTGCTGGTCGACGGTGATGAGGGCGGTGCCCGTGGGCGCGGACGGGCTGGTCGAGACGGGCGAGGCGTCGATCCCGAGCCCGGCCAGGCGCTCGAGGTATACGGCGCCGGCCTCGTCGGCGCCCACCCGCGCAAGCATCTGCACGTGGCTCACCCCCGCCCTCGCCGCGGCAACAGCCTGGTTGCCACCCTTGCCTCCGGCGAAACGGCCGCCGGCCTCGCCCAGCACCGTCTCG
The DNA here is from genome assembly GCF_058790095.1 of Terrabacter sp. FW104-15G4B. Classification (NCBI taxonomy): domain Bacteria; kingdom Bacillati; phylum Actinomycetota; class Actinomycetes; order Micrococcales; family Intrasporangiaceae; genus Terrabacter; species Terrabacter sp. FW104-15G4B. The sequence continues at coordinate 28,101 of NZ_JBYTCI010000013.1, forward strand.
CCCGGCGCCGGGTGGCGCTCCACAAGAGTGACGACGTCGACGTTGAGCGAGCCGAGCACGGCCACGCGTCCCATCAGGGCGCCCCGACCCGGCCGAGCAGGGTGTCGGCCCAGAGCTTGGAGTAGCGCGGCCCGTCGACGGCCAGCGCCACGTCGATGCGGACCGGAGCCTCGCCGTGCGGGTCGTGCGCCATGTCGCCGCTCCAGTCACGGCGGTCGACGATGGTGCGCCCACGCGACCACGTGCCGGCGAGCTCCACCCGGATGGGAAGGGTCTCCGTCGTCAGGGCCGCCCGGTCGAGGACGGCGCACACGGCTCCTGCGTCGCCGATCGTCGACGCCTCGCGGCCGAAGCGGGCGTTCTGGAAGTCGAGCAGCCGCCCGCCGAGCTCGGCGGCACCCCGCCCGCCGACGCCGACGAGCTCGCGCACGACGTCGGCCCCGATGACCGGCTCGTAGAAGACGTCGAGGCCGTACATCGTGACCGGGATCCCCAGGTCGGCGGCGGCATCGAGGGCGATCGCGGCCGCCTCGGGGTCGTGGAAGACGTTGAACTCTGCCGAGGCCGTGGCGTTGCCCACATTCGCGGCGCCGCCCATGAAGACGATCTCCGAGATGCCTTGTGCCGCATCGGGATACGTGCGCAGCAGGAGCGCGATGTTCGTCAACGGCGCGAGGGGCAGGAGCGTGACCGGGCGGTCGGCGGCGGCCGCCTCACGGCATACGTCCCGAAGCAGCTCGACCGCGTGCCTCGGGTCCGGACGGGTCGCGGCGGGGCCCCAGCCGAGGTCGCCCATGCCGTCGTCGCCGTGCACGTGCCGTGCGTCGACGGGGCTCTCGAGCAGGGGCCGCTCGGCGCCGCGCGCAACCGGGACGTCCGCGCGACCGGCGGTCTCGAGCACCAGCAGCGTGTTGCGCACGACGTCGTCGACGGGGGCGTTGCCGCCGACGCACGACACCGCACGCAGCTCGAGGGCGGGGTGCAGGGCGGCGAGGAGCAGGGCGCAGGCGTCGTCGACTCCGGTGTCGACGTCGAGCACGACGGGGATGGGTTCGGTCGTCACAGCGGCAAGGTACCGGTTCGGCGGCGGGAGCACCGGACCACGTGGTCCCCGGCACGGGGCGATACCCTCGGGCGATGCGCCGTAGCCCTCGCCGACTCCGCCGCCCCTTGACGCTCCGGTCGGTCGTGATGGTCGCCGCGGTGACCTCGCTCGCAGCCGGGTGCACGTCGGCACCCGCCCCCACCGGCCCGACCGCTGCCGGCAGCTCCACGGCGCCCTCGGTGCCGGCCTCCTCGGTCCCGACGTCTCCCCCGACGACCGCGCAGACCGGCCCCGCGACCAGCTCCTCGACGACGGGCACTCGATCCGCGACCACAGGACCAACGAGCAGCCAGCCCGCCACCCCGTCGTCGTGCGCCCCGTCCATCGTCGCCGGGATGGACGACGACGAACGCGCCGGCCAGCTGCTCATGGTCGGCCTCGACAGCGGCGCCGGCCGCACGAGTCTCGACGGGCTCGTGGCCCGCCGCCACCTCGGTGGCGTCATCCTGCTCGGCGGTTGGGACCGTGGCGTCCAGGGTGTCCGCACGACGACCCGCCACCTCGCGGGGCTCGCCTCCAAGCGGGACACCGCCGGCCTCGGACTCCTGCTCGCAGCCGACCAGGAGGGGGGCGCCGTGCAGCAGCTGCGCGGCGACGGCTTCAGTCGTATGCCGTCCGCGCGAGTCCAGGGCCAGGGCTCGCCCAGCGGCCTCACCACCGACGCGACCAGCTGGGCCAGCCAGCTGCGTACAGCCGGCATCAACGTCAATCTCGCGCCCGTCGCCGACACCGTCCCGACCTCGATCGGCAGCGCCAACGCGCCCATCGGGCAGTACGGCCGCCAGTTCTCGAGCAACCCCGAGCGGGTGTCGCGCATGGTCGGAGCGTTCCTCGCCGGCATGCGCGCCGGAGGCGTCGCTTCGACGGTCAAGCACTTCCCCGGCCTCGGCCGGATCACCGGCAACACCGACGTGACCGCACGCGGCATCACCGACAGCACAACGACGGTTGACGACCCCTTCCTCGAGCCGTTCCGCACCGGCATCCAGGACGGTGTCGAGCTCGTCATGGTCGGCTCGGCGATCTACAGCCGCATCGACCCCGGGACTAATGCCGTCTTCTCGAAGCCCATCGTCACCGACCTGCTGCGCGACCGGCTCTCGTACGACGGCGTCGTCATCACCGACGACGTGGGCGCCGCCAAGGCCGTCGCCGCAGTGCCGGTCGGCCAGCGCGCCACTCGCTTCATCGAGGCCGGGGGCGACATCACCCTGACCGCCCGGCCGGCAACCGTCCCCACCATGCACGACGCCATCACCAAGAAGATGAACGCCAGCCCTCCCTTCGCCAAGCTGGTCCAGACAGCCGCCACCCGAGTCGTCGACCTCAAGCTGAGAATGGGCCTGGCCCACTGCCCCTGAGACACGCCACAGCTGCGGCCAGGAAGGAGGGCGCGCGGCCCAGAGGAGGGCGCGCGGCGGAGCGAGCGGCATCGGAGGCGGCCAGCTGCCGCTGGAAGGTGACGTGCCGACATGCGGCCGCCGACGCTCCACGCCGCGAACGTCGCCGCGGGCCCGACGAACCCGGCCGAAACGCTACGCCTGAACCAGGGTGACCGGCATCGACGAGTCCGTCGGCAGCCCCAGGTCGCTCGGCTCGCGCCCCTTGGCCACCATCTGCGCCCCCAACGCCGCGACCATCGCCCCGTTGTCGGTGCACAGCCCGGGACGTGGGACACGCAGGGTGACGCCGGCCTTGTCGCAGCGCTCCTGCGCGAGCGCCCGCAGGCGTGAGTTGGCCGCGACCCCGCCGCCGATGAGCAGGTGGTCGACGTCGTGCTCCTTGCAGGCCAGCAGCGCCTTGCGGGTCAGCACGTCCACGACGGCCTCCTGGAAGCTGGCGGCGACGTCGGCTACCGGCACGCTCTCGCCGGCTCGCTGGCGCGTCTCGACCCACCGCGAGACGGCGGTCTTGAGCCCCGAGAACGAGAAGTCGAAGCGGTGCCGCTCCAGGTCCCGACCGGTCGTCAGCCCGCGCGGGAAGTCGATGGCGACCCGGTTGCCTTCTCGCGCAGCACGATCCACGTGCGGGCCGCCGGGGAACGGCAGGCCGAGGACCCGGGCGACCTTGTCGAAGGCCTCCCCCGCGGCGTCGTCCATCGTGGCGCCGAGCGAGCGCACGTCGTTGGTCACGTCCGGCACGAGCAGCAGCGAGGAGTGACCGCCGGAGACGAGCATCGCCATCGTCGGCTCGGGCAGTGGGCCGTGCTCGACGATGTCGACGGCGACGTGGGAGGCGAGATGGTTGACCCCGTAGATCGGCTTGCCGAGGGCGAGCGCCAGGGCCTTGGCGGAGGCGACCCCGACGAGCAGGGCACCGGCCAGCCCGGGGCCGGACGTCACCGAGATCGCGTCGAGATCGCGCAGCCGCACACCGGCCTCCCGGCAGGCGCGCTCGATGGTCGGCACCATCGCCTCGAGGTGGGCGCGGCTCGCGACCTCGGGCACGACGCCGCCGAAGCGGGCGTGCTCGTCGACGCTGCTCGCGACCGTGTCGACGAGCAGCGTCTGGCCCCGCACGATGCCGACGCCGGTCTCGTCGCAGGACGTCTCGATGCCGAGGACGAGGGGCTCGTCGCTCATGTGTCTCCCTTCGTGAGCAGGAGACGCATGACGAGCGCGTCGACGTCTCCCGGCTGGTAGTAGCGGCGGCGCACCGAGATGACCTCGAAGCCGGCCCGGTCGTAGAGCCTGCGAGCCGCGTCGTTGTCGGCCCGTACCTCGAGGAGCACCGCCTCGAGGCCCCGCAGCGACGCCCGGCGGACGAGCTCGGCGAGCAGCACCCGGCCGATGCCGCGGCCCTGGTGGCCGGGGACGGTGGCGACGGTCATGACGTCGGCCACGTCACCCGCGACGTCGAGACCGGCATACCCCAGCACGTCGGCGGCGACAGCGCCGGAGGCGACGGCGAGGACGTAGTCGCGGCGAGGTCGCCCGGCCAGCTCGGCCCACCACGTCGCCTCCGACCAGGCGTCGTCGGCGAAGAGCTGCTGCTCCAGCTCGGCGAGGTGGGCGAGGTCGGTCCACTCGAGGTCACGAAGTACCACCTGCCCGCCGAGGTGCATCTGCGGTTGCGCCACGGTCATCCGAGCGTCGACTTCGTGGAGGGCGGGGGCGGGGCGACGTCGGGCCGGCGCAGGTAGAGCGGCTCGAGCCCGTCGAAGCCGTGTCCGGCGTCCACCCACTGCAGCTCGCCGGCCCCGGCCGCCGCCGCGTCGCCCAGGCGACGGATGGCGAGGTCCGCGAGCGCTCCGCCGCTGACGTCGAGCGGCGGCACCGCGTGCGGCAGCGCCTCGGAATACAGTGACGGCCCACGACCCGCCGTCGGCAGTGCCCGCAGCTCGGCCGGCAGGTCGGCCGCCCGCACGACGGCGGGATCGGTGACGCGGTCGGCGCGCGCGTTCCCGAGGAGGTACGCGGCGGCATACACCTCCTTGCGGCGGGCATCCGTGGCGACGAGCAGGTCGCCGCGGTGGCCGGTCAGCCACGCCTCGTGCGCGATGGCGTCGAGGCTGGTGAGGCCGCGCACCGGCCGGCCCAGCGCGAAGGCGAAGGTGCGGCCGGTGACGATGCCGACGCGCAGTCCGGTGAACGGTCCCGGGCCGATGCCGACCACGACGTCGGTGACGTCGCCGGGCTCGGCGTCGACCGAGGCGAGCGCCTTGCGGATGCCGGGCGCCAGGTGCTCGGCATGCGCGCGGGCGTCGAGCGTGGTGACCTCGGCGACGACCGAGGTGCCGTCGTGGAGGCCGACGGTGATGGCGGTCGTCGAGGTGTCGATCGCGAGCAGGAGCACGTCGGTCAGGCTATCCGAGCGCCTGCGCGGTCCCCGAACCCGGCAGAGGCGGGGTATGCCGGGTGGCCGGGTCCGCCTCGCGGCTGGCGGGAGAAAGGGGCTGGGTCAGGCGGCCGGCGCGACCTCGTCGAGGACCTCGCACCAGCGGTCCCCCACGCCGACGAGGCGGGCGGTGCGTACGTCGTCTCCGGTGATCGTCAGCTCGAGACGCGACTCGCTCAGCTGCTCGACGAGCCCGGCGCCCCACTCGACGACGGTCACGCTCGCGTCGAGGTCGGCGTCGAGGTCGAGGTCGTCGAGCTCGAGGGCCGACCCCAGCCGGTAGGCGTCGACGTGGACGAGCGACGGACCCCCGACCAGTGAGGGGTGCACCCGCGCGATGACGAAGGTCGGCGAGGTGATGGGCCCGCGCACGGCCAGGCCCTCGGCGATGCCCTGGGTCAGGGTGGTCTTGCCCGCGCCGAGGTCGCCGGTCAGGACGAGCACGTCGCCGCCGCGCAGCAGCGTGCCGAGGCTGCGGCCGAACTCCTGGGTCTGCTCGGTGGTGGCCCAGCGGACCTCGCGCTGCACCGCGCTCATGCTCCCTGCCTGCGGGCCCGCTTGCCGCGACCAGAGCGCGCGAGCGCGGCGGCCTCCTTCTCGAGGCGTCGCAGCCGACGGTTCTTCGCGACGTCGGTGACGATGCGGCGCACGCGCGGCTGCTGGTCGACCTCGATCTGCTCGACGCGGGACCGGGCCGACTGGTCGACGAGCTGCACCAGGTGGGCGCCCAGCAGGTCGGGGTGCTCGAGCATGATGACGTGGCCGGCGTCGTTGACCACGATGTGCTCCGCACCGGGGATGCCCTCGACGATGAGCTCGCTGTGCGACGGCGGCGTCAGGATGTCGTCGCGGCCGTTGAAGACGAGAACGACGGCGTGCCGGAACTCTGTCAGCGCCGGCCGCTTGTCGAAGCCGTCGAAGGTCTGCAGGTAGTCGTTGACCACGTCGAGCGGGGTGCCGAGCAGCATGTCCGCGGTGTAGCGGACCACCGACCGCGGCACGGGCGAGGCGAAGGAGTTCTGCTCGACCAGGAAGTGCTCGAGGTCACGGGCCACGTGCCTGAAGCGGCTGAACAGCTCCGGCCGGTTGGCGAGGGAGCCCAGCACCCCGGGCCCCAGTCGCTCGAGCATGAGCCGCCCGAAGGTGGCGGTGCGGCCGCCGTTGGCGAGCATCAGGCCACCGGCACTGGTCGCGATGAACCCGGCACCCACCACCCGCTCGACGACGAACGCGGGCTGCTGCTCCCCGAGCGCCAGCATCGTCATGCCGCCCATGGAGTGGCCGACGAGGACGATGTCGCCCTCGGGCACGGTGTCGGCGAGCACCGCCTGGAGGTCCTGGCCGAGCCGGTCGATGGTGTAGCTGTCCTTCTCCCCCCGGCCCGAGCGGCCGTGGCCACGCTGGTCCCAGCTGACGACGCGGTAGCCCGCCTCCTTGAGGGCGCGCCGCTGGTAGACCCAGCAGCGCAGGCTGAGGCAGTAGCCGTGTGTCAGCACGACGGTGGGCAGCTCGTCGGGGCGGTCGTGACGCGTCGCCCCGGCGGCTGCGCGCCGGGCGTCCTCGGGTGCGGGCAGGTCGATCTCGACGTGCAGGGGGACGCCGTCGTCGGTGAGCACGACACGTTCCTCGTCGGGGGTGATGTCGAGCAGCTCGGGGGTCTCGAGCGCCGCCATCGCCGCGCGGTGCTTGCCGGCGCGGTCGGCGGCGATGCCGGCGGCGACACCTGCGGCGACGCCGAGGGTGGCGGCCGCGATGCCGAGGACGGGGTTGCGCCGCGGGCTCATGCGCGGCCCTCCGACTTGGCCAGGTCGGCCATGACGCCCACGTCCCTGACGTCGCTCACATCGCTGACGTCGCCGACGTACAGCCTCGGGACGCGCGCCCCGACCCGGGTGACGATCTCGTAGCTGATCGTGTCGGTGGCGTCGGCCCACTCCTGCGCGGTCGGCTCGCCGGCAGCGCCCCCGAAGAGGGTGACGACGTCGCCTGCCCGCGCCGGCGACCCAGGACCGAGGTCGACGACGAACTGGTCCATGCAGACACGCCCGGCGATGGTCGTGCGCCTGCCGTCGACGAGGAGCGGCCCGACGTTGGTGGCGTTGCGGGGCACCCCGTCCGCATAGCCGGCCGGGACGAGGCCGACCACGGTGTCCACCTCGGGGACGTAGGCGTGGCCGTAGCTGATGCCCTGGCCCGCCGGCAGTGCCTTGACCAGGGCGAGGCGGGCGCGCAGCGTCATGGCCGGTCGCAGCCCGAAGTCGTCGTCGACCTGCGGCACGGGGGTCAGGCCGTAGATCGCGATGCCGGGCCGCACGAGGTCGGCGTGGGCCGACGGGTGCACCAGGGTGGCGGCGGAGTTGGCCAGGTGGCGCACCTCCGGACGGAGGCCGGCCTGCTCGGCCTCGCCGACGGCCTCGAAGAAGCGCTCCTGCTGGCCAAGCACCGTCGGGTGCTCGGGCGAGTCGGCGTGCGCGAAGTGGGTCCAGATGCCGACGACCGTGATGGCGCCCTCGGCCTCGTGCCGCCGGGCGTGCCGCACCAGCGCGGTCCAGTCGGCACCGTAGGCACCACCCCGGCCCAGGCCCGTGTCGACCTTGAGGTGCACGCGGGCCGTGCGGCCCAGGGCGCTCGCGGCGGCGGCGATCTCGTCGAGCACCCAGAGCGCCGAGGCGGACAGGTCGATGTCACGCGAGATGGCGCCGCCGAAGTCGGAGCCCGGCACGCTCAGCCAGGTCAGCATCCGCGTCGTCACGCCGGCGTCGCGCAGGGCGAACGCCTCTGGGAACTGTGCGGCTCCCAGCCAGGTGGCGCCACCGCGAACCGCGGCGCGGGCCACGGGCAGCAGGCCGTGGCCGTAGGCGTCCGCCTTGACGACCGCCATGAGCTCCGACGAGGCCGCGCGGGCACGGAGGGTGCGCACGTTGGCCTCGATCGCGCCGAGGTCGACCTCGGCCCACAGGGGCAGGCCGTGGGTCTGCGGAGCGGTGGTCCGGTCCACGGAGGGTGTCGCCGTCCGCTCGGCGTCGGCAGCGTCGATCTGGCTCATCGGTGCAAGTCTCGCAGTTCGTCGAGGTGGTGCAGAAACGGGTCCGGGCAGGGCGCCCGCCGGCCGGCGCTCAGCCGGGCGCGGACCGTCCCCGGGCCAGCAGGTCGCGCACCGTCGGGCGTATGCCGTGTGCCACAGCCAGGGCCCGCAGCGGGCCGCCGCCGGACACGCGGTCGGCGGCCACGCCATGCACGAGGGCTCCGAGGGAGGCTGCATCGTGCGGTGGCAGGCCGGCTGCGAGGAGCGCCCCGATGACGCCCGAGAGCACGTCACCGGCGCCGGCCGTGGCGAGCCACGGCGGCGCGTCGGCCTGGGAGCGCACCGCCTCGCCGTCGGTGACGACCAGGGTGGTGGCGCCCTTGAGCAGCACCGTGGCCCCCGTCAGGGCCGCGAGACGCCGGGCGTGGCCCAGCGGGTCGGCCTTGACGTCGTCGGCGGTGACGTCGCGCTCGGCGTGGTCCCCACCGCTGGCGGGACCGATGGGGCGGCTCCTCGCGGCGTCCACGCTCGCGGCGGCGCCCGAACGGCTCGGATCTTCGTCATCGGTCCCGGATGACGGCCGTTGGAGGCGGGTGAGGAGCCGCGCGAGCTCGCCGGCGTGCGGCGTCAGCACCGTCGGCGCGCCACGCCGTTCGTCGACGAGCGCCAGGCCGCCGGCGTCGATCACCACCGGGAGGTCGTTCGCCAGCGCGCCGCGGGCCGCGTCGAGCTGGGTCCGGGCGAGATCGTCGCCGGCCTCGGTGTCGAGCCCGGGCCCGACGACCCAGGCCTGCACCCGTCCGTCGCCGACGACGGCCTCGGGCACGGCCTGGTGCACCAGGCCCACGGGGGTCGGCGTGCCGACGTAGCGAAGCATCCCGACCCCGGCCTCGGCTGCCGCTGTCGTGCAGAGCACCGCCGCCCCGGGGTAGCTCTCGCTGCCCGCAACGACGCCGAGGACCCCCCGGGAGTACTTGTCGTCACCGCGGCCCGGCACCGGCCACAGCTTTGAGACGTCGTCCCAGGTCAACCGCTCGACCGCGGCGGGCACGTCGTCGACGTCGATGCCGATGTCGACGACCGTCAGGCGGCCGGTCGCCGCCTCACCGGCCGGAAGCAGGTGCACGGGCTTGGGCGTGCCGAAGGTGACGGTCTCGTCGGCCCACACGGCGTCGTCCTCCCCCGACTCACCGGCGGGGTCGAGCCCGCTCGCGAGGTCGACGGCCAGCACCCACGCGTCGTCGTCGATGGCGTCGACCAGGTGCGCTGCCTCTGGGCGCAGGCCCGGACGCCCGCCGATGCCCACGATGCCGTCGAGGACGAGGTCCGCCTCGGCCACCACCTCGGCGGCGGACTCCGGGTCGTCGCTCGCGACGTGGACCGTGACCCCGGCCGACTCGGCAGCCTCGAGACCGGCGGCGTGCACGCCTGCGCGGCCCGAGGGCGGGACCAGGACCGCAGCACACGTGAAGCCCGACCCGGCGAGGTGTGCGACGGCATACAAGGTGTCCGCGCCGTTGTCCCCGGCCCCGACCAGACCGACCACGGTGGCGCCGTCGGCGTCGGCCAGGCGGGCAGAAGCGACCTCGGCGAGGCCGGCGGCGGCACGGGACATGAGCTCGCCCTCGGGCAGCTCCGCCATGGCCGCGGCCTCGGCGGCCCGGACCGCCTCCACGGAGTGTGCGCGAATCATCAGCCCTCCGCGATGACGACGGCCGACGCGACACCCGCGTCGTGTGACAGGGACAGGTGGAAGGAGTCGACGCCGAGGTCGTTGGCCCGCGCCAGCACGGTGCCCCCGATCTCCAGCGAGGGCCGGCCGTCGTCCTGCGACACGACCTGGGCGTCGGTCCAGTGCAGCCCGACGGGGGCACCGAGCGACTTCGCGAGCGCCTCCTTGGCGGCGAACCGAGCGGCGAGCGAGGCGATGCCGAGGTGGCGCTCCTCGACGGTGAAGAGCCGCTCGCGGAGCGCCGGCGTGCGCTCGAGGGTCGCCTCGAAACGCGCGATGTCGACGACGTCGATCCCGACCCCGACGATCACGTCACTCGACCGTGACCGACTTGGCGAGGTTGCGCGGCTGGTCGACGTCGAGGCCCTTGGCCGTCGACAGCCACAGCGCGAAGACCTGGAGCGGCACGACGGTCAGCAGCGGCGCCAGCAGCGGCGAGGTGGCCGGCACCCGGATGACCTCGTCGGCGAAGGGCTCGACCGACTCGTCTCCCTCCTCGGCGATGACGAGGGTGCGGGCGCCACGGGCCCGGATCTCCTGGATGTTGCTGACGACCTTGCCGTGCAGGCCGTGCTCGCTCGTCGGCGACGGCACCACGACGAAGACCGGCTGGCCCGGCTCGATCAGGGCGATGGGTCCGTGCTTGAGCTCACCCGCTGCGAAGCCCTCCGCGTGGATGTAGGCAAGCTCCTTGAGCTTGAGCGCGCCCTCCATGGCGATCGGGTAGCCGACGTGACGGCCGAGGAAGAGCACCGAGCGGGTGTCGGCCATGAAGCCGGCCACCTCCTTGACGCGGTCCATCTGTCCCAGCAGGGTCTCGATCTTCGCGGGGACGCCGGCGAGCTCCTTCATCACCGACTGCGCGTCGTCGGCGTACGAGCCGCCGCGCAGCTGCGCGAGGTAGAGGCCCAGGACGTAGCAGGCGGTGATCTGCGCGAGGAAGGCCTTGGTCGAGGCGACCGCGATCTCCGGTCCGGCGTGCGTGTAGAGCACGGCATCGGACTCGCGCGGGATCGTCGACCCGTGGGTGTTGCAGACCGAGAGCGTGATGGCGCCGAGGTCGTGGGCGTGCTTGACCGCCATCAGGGTGTCCATCGTCTCGCCGGACTGGCTGATGGAGACCACGAGGGTGCGGCCGTCGACGATCGGGTCGCAGTAGCGGAACTCGTGCGCGAGGGCGACCTCGACGGGGATGCGGGTCCAGTGCTCGATGGCGTACTTCGCGACCATGCCGGCATATGCGGCCGTGCCGCAGGCGACGATCGTGATCCGGTCGACGGACTTCAGCTGCTCCTCGGAGATGCTCATCTCGTCGAGGACGAGCCGGCCCTCCGCGTCGGTGCGCCCGAGGAGGGTGTCGGCGACCGCGTGCGGCTGGTCGTGGATCTCCTTCTCCATGAACGTCGTGTAGCCGCCCTTCTCGGCGGCCGCGGCATCCCAGGTGACCTCGTACGCCTTGCCCTCGGCGGGCGTGCCGTCGAAGTTGACGACCGTGGCACCGTCGGGGGTGATGGTGACGATCTGGTCCTGGGCCAGCTCGAGGGCGTGGCGGGTGTGGCCGATGAAGGCGGCGACGTCGGAGCCGAGGTAGTTGGCGTCGTCGCCGAGGCCCACGACGAGCGGGCTGTTGCGCCGCGCGCCGACGACCACCTCCGGCTGGTCGGCGTGGATCGCGAGGAGGGTGAAGGCGCCGTCCAGCTCGGCGACGACGGCACGCATCGCGGCCGTCAGGTCTAGCTCGCGGTCGTAGGCGGCGGCGAGCAGGTGGGCGACGACCTCGGTGTCGGTCTCACTCGTGAAGTCGACGCCGTCGGCCAGCAGGCCCGCCTTGAGGGCGTGGAAGTTCTCGATGATGCCGTTGTGGATGAGGGCGAGCTTGCCGTCCTGGCCGCCGCGGTGCGGGTGGGCGTTCTCGTCCGTCGGGCCGCCGTGCGTCGCCCACCGCGTGTGACCGATGCCCGTGGTGGACGTCGGCAGCGGTTCGGCCTCGAGCTCGGCCGTGAGGTTCGCGAGCTTGCCCGACTTCTTGCGGGTCTCGACGCGGTCACCGGCGACCAGGGCCACCCCGGCCGAGTCGTAGCCGCGGTACTCCAGACGGGCCAGGCCCTCCATGACGACGTCGAGTGCCGTACCGTCGTTCGACCGCCCGACGTATCCCACGATTCCACACATGGGGGCCAGCCTAGGGGACCCCGTGTGGGGCCGAGGCCACCCCAGGGCGCCGCGTCCGCAACAATGTCGCTCGTGTCGGAGCCATCCAGCGGTACCGGCGGGGACGGTTACGCCGGTGGCACCGGCGTGGCCGGCACCGCGATCCCGTCGCCCTACGTCGAGTTCGACCGGGTCGCGTGGTCGCGGCTGCGGGAGAACCACCCGCTCAACCTCGACGACGCCGACCTGGCGCGCCTGCGCGGGCTCGGCGACCGTGTCGACCTCAACGAGGTCGAGGAGGTCTACCTCCCCCTGTCCCGGCTGCTCAACTTCTACGTCGGGGCGACGCGTCAGCTGCACCAGGTGACGAGCGACTTCCTCGGCGAACGGCCCGCCAGGACGCCCTTCGTCATCGGCGTGGCGGGCTCCGTTGCCGTCGGCAAGTCGACGACCGCGCGCATCCTGCGCGAGATGCTCGCCCGCTGGCCGGACACGCCGCGGGTCGCGCTCGTGACGACCGACGGGTTCCTGCTGCCCAACGCGGAGCTCGAGCGCCGCGGGCTGCTGCAGCGCAAGGGCTTCCCGGAGTCCTACGACCGTCGGGCTCTGCTGCGCTTCGTCGCCGAGATCAAGTCGGGCCGGCCGGAGGTCACGGCCCCCGTCTACTCGCACCTCACCTACGACATCGTCCCCGGGGAGCGCATCGTCGTGCGCCAGCCGGACGTGCTCATCGTCGAGGGCCTGAACGTGCTGCAGGCTCCCGAGGTGCACCCGGTGCGCGGGTCAGGGCTGGCCGTCAGCGACTTCTTCGACTTCTCGGTCTACGTCGACGCGTGGGTCGACGACGTGCGCAAGTGGTACGTCGAGCGCTTCCTGCGCCTGCGCGAGACGGCGTTCTCCAACCCTGACTCCTACTTCCACCGGTATGCCGTGCTCTCCGACCAGGAGGCCGTGGCCACCGCGAACCGGATCTGGCGCGAGATCAACGGACCGAACCTCGTCGAGAACATCCTGCCGACTCGCTCACGGGCCAGCCTCGTGCTGTCGAAGGGCGACAACCACGAGGTCCGGCGGGTGCGCCTCCGCAAGATCTGATCGCGGGGGCGTCCCACGCACGTATGCCGTGGGGCGGGCTCCCTGAGGGCCCCCCACACGGCATACGGAAGCGGGCACGGCCCTTGCGGGCCGGTGGGGTCAGTACCAGTGCGGCGAACGGGCCTGCCACGTGGACCAGGCGTTGCACGGGTTGCCGTAGGACATCTTGATGTACCAGAGGCCCCACTTGATCTGGGTCAGCGGGTTGGTGCGGTAGTCCGCGCCGAACTGCGACATCTTGCTGGCCGGCAGCGACTGCGGGATGCCGTAGGCGCCGGAGCTCGGGTTCTCGGCGAACCAGCGCCAGTCGCTCTCTCCGGTCCAGAGGTTGACGAGGCAGTTGTACTGCGCGTCGCTCGTCCAGCCCTGGTCGGCCATGAGCACGCGAGCCGCCGACTTGGGGTCGCCCTTGGCGTTGGCGACGGCGTTCTGGCGCTCCTTGGCGAGCGCTGCCTGCTGTGCAGCCGCCCGGGCCTTCTCGGCCTGCTTGGCGGCTTCCTTCTTCTTCTGGACCTCGAGCTCCTTGGCGGAGCGCAGGCCGGTCGCGGCGATCGCGGTGCGACGCTCGTTGCGCGACACCGACGCCGCAGCGCGGTACGTCGTGTCGACGGTGGAGGCGCGAGCCAGCTCGTCGGTCTGGGCGACGACGCCGCTGCCCACGACGAACGCTGCTGCGTCGGTGCCGATCAGGTTGTTGGCCTTGGCGTAGGCCAGGCCTGAGGCGCCGAGGCCGAGCGCCAGGGCGCCGGCGAGGATCGGGCGCCCGAAGTGCCGCCTGCGATGCTGCCGCTGCTCCTTCAGGTGGCGGGTGCTGCGCCCGGAGGTCGAGTGGGTCGAGTGGGTCGAAGACGGGACGCAGAGCTCGTCGCGGCCCGCCGGCTCACCAGCGGACAGGGTGGTCTGTGCGGAGTCGGGGGCGCGGGCTGCGCCCCGGCTCGAGCTGGGACCGGTCGAGGGGGCCGGAGCGTTGCGGTGCCGGCCTTCATACCGTGCCATGAACAGACGTCACGCCTTCCTGGGTTCGGGGGCTGCGTCGGGTGCGGCGCAGGTGATGACCCGCGCCCGGCGACGACCGACGCGCAGTGCAAGATCCCGGAGCCGAACGAGCGCCACGTCAGGTGTCAGCGTTACCGTTCCGAGATCTGTCGAGGCCCAACGGTGCCATCCAAATGCTCACGGAGCAAGTCGGCGGCCGCGGAAGGACAGTCCGACAGGCGCCTTGGCCGTGACCCGGGGCACAGCCTCCCCGAGCTACGTGCTCGGGGAGGCGAGCGAGGGTTGTGACCCACGTCACACCTCGAGGCCCTCCAACATGTCAGTGACGAGCGCAGCGATCGGGCTGCGCTCGCTCCGCGTGAGGGTCACGTGGGCGAAGAGCGGGTGCCCCTTCAGCTTCTCGATGACGGCCGCCACCCCGTCGTGCCGCCCGACCCGAAGGTTGTCGCGCTGGGCGACGTCGTGGGTCAGCACCACCTTGGAGTTCTGGCCGATGCGGCTCAGCACCGTGAGCAGCACGTTGCGCTCGAGGGACTGGGCCTCGTCGACGATGACGAAGGCGTCGTGCAGCGAGCGGCCGCGGATGTGGGTGAGCGGCAGGACCTCGAGCAGGCCCCGGTCCATGACCTCCTCCACGACCTCCGTGGACACCAGGGCGCTCAGGGTGTCGAAGACCGCCTGCCCCCAAGGGTTCATCTTCTCCGCCTCGGTACCCGGTAGGTAGCCGAGCTCCTGCCCACCGACGGCAAAGAGTGGACGGAAGACGAGGACCTTGCGCTGGATGCGGCGCTCCATCACCGACTCGAGGCCGGCGCACAGCGCGAGGGCGGACTTGCCGGTGCCGGCCCGGCCACCGAGGCTGACGATGCCGACGTCGGGGTCGAGGAGCAGGTCGAGCGCGATGCGCTGCTCGGCGCTGCGACCGTGCAGGCCGAACGCGTCGCGGTCGCCCCGGACGAGGCGGATCTGCTTGTCGGCCCCGACGCGCCCCAGACCGCTTCCCCGCGGCGAGAGCAGCACGAGGCCGGTGTGGCACGGCAGCTCCGCCGCACCGGCGTGCTCGATGCGACCGTGGTCGTAGAGCTGGTCGAGCTCGTCGGTGGTGACCTCGAGCTCGCGCAGGCCGGTCCACCCGGTGTCGACGCCCTGCTCGTGGCGGTACTCCTCCGCCTCCAGGCCGCAGGCCGACGCCTTGACGCGCATCGGCAGGTCCTTGGACACGACCGTCACGTCGCAGCCCTCGTTGGCGAGGTTGCGGGCGACCGCGAGGATCCGCGTGTCGTTGTCGCCGAGCCGGAAGCCCGCCGGCAGCGAGCTGGGGTCGGTGTGGTTGAGCTCGACCCGCAGCGTGCCGCCGTCGGAGCCCACGGCCACCGGCTTGTCGAGGCGTCCCTCGCTGATGCGCAGGTCGTCGAGCAGCCGCAGCGCCTGGCGGGCGAAGTAGCCGAGCTCCGGGTGGTGGCGCTTACCCTCGAGCTCGGTGACGACGACGACGGGCAGGACCACCTCGTGCTCGGCGAAGCGCAGCATCGCCCGCGGGTCGGACAGCAGTACCGAGGTGTCGAGCACGTACGTCTTGTGCCCGGGCTCGCGCTCGCGTGCCGCGGTGCGCGTGCCGGCGCGAGTGGTGGTGGCGCGTGCGGAGTCCGCGGCCGGCCTGGTGGTCGTGCTGGCGGGGTCCGACGTGACCTGACGAGTCGTACGTGCCATGTGCCACTCCCTCTGCGGCGCGCGCTGCGCGCCTAGTCGCTCCCGAGATGCCGGGCGTCCACCAGAGGGTGGCGTGGTGCCCGGCCCTCCGTCCTGAGCGATCGCTCCATGGGTGGGCCTCCTGGCAACGTCCGACGGGTGTCGGCCGTTGGGACGACGGTACGACCCGGGACCGACAACCAGGCGGATTGCGTGTGCGCGTGATGGCGTGTCGCGTCGGCAGAGGGCTGCGACGGGTCGTCGAACGAGGCGTACGGCGGCGGGTCGGCCATCACGCCCAGGGAGAGCGGCCCATGACCCGGACGTACTCGCGCTTCCAGCGCCAGCGCACGAACGCGATCGCCATCCCGATGACGCCGAGGCCACCGAAGATCGCCAGGATCAGGTAGGCAACTCCCATCGCACCCTCGGCGCCTTGGTCGGCGCCCTTCTTGACCATGAGGAAGAAGATGACGCCGACCACGGTGAAGGCGAGGAAGAAGAGGCCCATCACGATGGGCTCACGGATCTTGAGGGTGAGCAGCCCACGGTCCTGGCTGACGTAGGAGAACGGCTCCTTCGGCGGCGTGGCGCCGGTCAGGCCGGCCGATCCTGCAGGTTCGGCCGGGCCAGTCGGGCGTGGCGCCGGGGTGCTCATGCGTCCACCGCCTCGGCGTAGAGGGCCGTCACCGCATTGTGCAGTCCGTCGGCGTCGACGACCCCGCCGGTCCCGGTCCCCGGACCGGCGACGTCGGTCAGGGCCTCGAAACCGTTGCCGGAGCGGCGGATCGCGAGGTTGCTGCTGCCCTCGAGCGTCTGGACCTCGAGGAAGACCCCTGCCGCGGGGTCGGCGGCGAACCGCTCACGCACGAGACCCGTGACGAGGGCGCCGGTGCCACCGTCGCGCTCCCCGAGGCGGATGAACCACGACGCGAGCTGGCGCGGCTGCATGAGCGCGATGACAGTGTCGGACTCGACCAGGACGGCGAAGTCGGCCTGGCTGACGTCCTCCCCCACGAGCCCGATGCGGGTCCACCGCGTGGCAGCGCCAACGGCATACTCGACGAGGGCGGCGTTGGAGCGCGTCTGCCCCACGCCTTCCTCGTCGAGTGTCAGCCACCCACGAGCCGCCAGGCTCGACGCGCCGGCGAGCAGGGCCGCCTCGGCCGCCGAGCGTGGGTCGAGCATGAGCAGGCGGCGCGAGCGCTCTCCCGCGGGCGTCTCGTGGCGTGACATCAGGTAGGCGAGCTCGGCCGCGCCGAGGCCGAAGACCTCGTCGGGCGTCTCGAAGCCGGCCAGCGGTGTGCCCTTCATCGGGTCAGCCATGGTTCTCCTCGGTCGTTCTCGATCGGGCGGTGCGACATCTCGGACGGTGCATTCTTGCGGGTCAGAACGGCCACGCCTTGTCGGCGACGTCGCCGATGGCGTCACCGGCTTCGGAGGCGAGATCGCCCACGGTGTCGACGGCCCCCGTGGTGAAGTCGCCCACGGCGTCGGCCGCGTCGGACGTGAAGTCGCTGATGGCACCCCAGTTGTCGTGGACGAGCTGGCCGACGGCCATCCCGCCGGCGGCGAGGCCGCAGACGACGTCGACGGGCGGCGGGGTCATCAGGGCGGCCGCACCGAGGCCGGTCATGACGGAGTCGTAGCCGGCGCGGCCGTAGTCGCCCTCCGAGATGTCGTTGGCGACCGTGAAGCCGCCGAAGGCCACGCCCAGGGGTCCGAGCGCCTTGCCGACCGTACCGAGACTGCGCGCGAGCGCACCCCCCTCCGACAGCGACGGCAGGAAGCGCGAGAGCGTGCCCCAGTTCTTCGGGCTGAGCGCGTCCCCGAACTCGGCGAGCCGACCGGTCTTCCAGGCCTGGGAGAAGTTCTTGAAGATCCCGAGGTCCTTGTCCCAGCCGGAGAGGTTGGATAGGAAGTTGCGGATCTTCAGGCTGGTGCCGAGCAGGCCGACAGCGGTGCCCATGCCCTTGAGCGGCGTCCAGAGAGACTTCAGGAAGTCGTAGCCCGGAATGCCGCCGTTGCCGCCGTTGCGGCCCGAACCGCCCGAGCCGCCGGGACCGCCGCCCGAGCCGGAGCCGCCCTGGCCGCTCGTGGTGTCCTGCTGTCCGGCGTTGCGCCGCAACGCCTCCGCCAGCTTGCCGAGGTCGGTGCCGAACTGGGTGAGCTGCGCCTCGACCGGGGGCCACCGGTTCATCAGGTGGTCGAGGTCGGCGCCGCCCCACTGGCCCTTGAGGGCGTGGACCGCGCGGCTCGCCTCGCCCTTGACGGTGTCGCACTCACGCGCGTGGCCCGTGATGCGCTCGGCGGACGCCCGCAGGGCCACCGGATCGGCACCCTTCTTGTAGATCGCCATCTGTGCTGCTCCCCTGACGTCGTCGCCGTGTTCGTATGCCCTGTGCCCGGGCCGATCCCGGGGCTGTCCTCTCCCGGTCCTCCGGCCCACCCGCAACCTACGCAACAGGGCCAAGCCGGACAATGGGGAGCACTCCCCACGGTCGCCCCGTCGCGTCACCGGCGCCTTGGAGTCAGCCCAACGGCAGGTCAGCCACCGAAGCGACGGTGCCGGCCGGCATACGCCCTCAGGGCACGCAGGAAGTCGACGTGGCGGAAGTCGGGCCAGTACGCCTCGCAGAAGTAGAACTCGGAGGTCGCGCTCTGCCACAGCAGGAAGCCGCCGAGGCGCTGCTCCCCCGACGTGCGGATGACGAGGTCGGGGTCGGGCTGGCCCTTGGTGTAGAGGTGCTCGGCGATGTCCTCGACGGTGAGCTCAGCGGCGATCTGCTCGATCGTCTCGCCACCAGCGGCGCGTGCCAGCAGCAGGTCGCGCACCGCGTCGGCGATCTCGCGGCGGCCGCCATAGCCGACGGCGACGTTGACCGTCATGCCGTCGACCTCCTCGGTCTGCCTTGCCGAGGCGCTGAGGCTCGCGGCGGTCTCGGGTGGCAGCAGGTCGAGGGCGCCGACGATCTTGAGGTGCCAGTTGCCGGACTCGGCGAGATCGGCGACGGCCGTCTCGATGATCTTCAGGAGCGGGGCCAGCTCGTCCTCGGCCCGGCGCAGGTTGTCGGTGGAGAGCAGCCAGAGGGTGACGTACTCGACGCCGGCGTCGCGGCACCACTCGAGCAGCTCCTCGATCTTGTCGGCGCCGGCCTGGTGCCCGCTGGCGGTCCCGGCGCCTCGCGCGCGGGCCCACCGGCGGTTGCCGTCGAGCATGACCGCAACGTGTCGTGGGAGCGCCTCCTTCGGGAGGTCCTTGAGGACTCGGCGTTCGTATGCGCCGTAGACCACATCGCGCCACCCCACGGGGCCTCCTCGTCGACTCGATCGCCATCGCCGTCGGTCACGCCGGCGGGCCGCGGGTCCACCGTACCCCCCGCCCATGGCGGCGCCGAGGGGGTCGGCGGGCGGTGGCGCGAAGCTTCGGTGAAGGAGTCGTGGCGGACGTGTGACGTCGTCGGCCGCATGCCGAAAACGGCAAACTTACCCATCCGTAACCTACGGTTGCGTAAGTTACACTGGCGGACATGAGCACCACGCCCGAGCGCCCCACCGAGGACACCGCGACCGGGCCGGTCGCCGACCTCTTCGCGGTCGTCAAGCCCCGCCTGCGCGGCTGGCTGCACCTCGGCATGTTCCCCGTCGCCCTGCTCGGCGGCCTCGTCCTCGTCTTCCTCTCCCCGCCCGGCGCCGTCCGCACGGCGTCCCTGGTCTTCACCGTCAGCGCGGCCCTGCTCTTCGGCGTCTCGGCCGTCTACCACCGGGGCACGTGGGGCCCGAAGATGTCGGGCGTGCTCAAACGCTTCGACCACTCGAACATCTACCTCATCATCGCCGGCACCTACACGCCCTTCGCCGTGACGCTGCTGCCGGCCGACCAGGCGCGGCTGCTCCTGTCGGTGATCTGGGGAGGCGCCGTCGCCGGGGTGCTGTTCCGCATCTTCTGGGTCGGTGCGCCCCGCTGGCTCTACACCGCGCTCTACATCGGGCTCGGCTGGACCGCCGTCTTCTACGTCGTGCCGTTCTGGCGCGAGGGCGGCCCGCTCGTCGGGACGCTCATCAGCCTCGGCGGCCTGCTCTACACCGCCGGCGGCATCGTCTACGGCATCAAGCGGCCCAACCCGTGGCCCCGGTGGTTCGGCTTCCACGAGGTCTTCCACGCGTTCACCCTCGGCGGCTTCCTCACGCACTTCGCGGCCGTGACCCTCGCGGTGATCGGCTACCAGGCAGCCACCTGAGCACGTCGAAGGCCATGCGCCCGCTTGACGAACGAACGCCCCGGCTCGGTGCCGGGGCGTTCGTCGTGGCCGATGGCGTATGCCGTCAGGTCGGGTCTCAGGGGCGAGGTCCCTCGCCGTCGGGGCCGGGGTGGTCGGCCGTGTCGTCGATCGGGGGACCCTGAATGCGGCCGTCCCGGCCCTCCGGGTCGACACGACCGGGCGGGTTGACGGCGTCCGCGTCGGCACTGGTGGCATCGGCTGCCTGCTGCTCGTCGCGGTCGCGGTAGGCCATCCGGCGCAGCCGGCTGTTCATGTTGCGCACGAGGAACCACAGCGCCACCGCCAGGACGAAGAAGGCGATGAACCCCCAGATGCCGGGCCCGACCGGCAGGTTGCCGCTGCCACCCATCAGACGTCCGCCTTCTCGGTGTCGTGGTCACCGGAGGCGACCGCCTCGGCGCCCGCCCGCAGCTCGGCGTCGTCCTCGTCCACGTGGGTGTCTGAGCTGTCGCCGTGCCGGTGCGCGGCCTCGGACGCGGCTTCCTCGGCCTCCTCGGCCTCCGGCTCGCCGGTGACCCGCCCGTCGTGGACGAGTTCGAGGCCGGCACGCGCCGCCAGCGCGTCGGCCTCCGCCGGGCTGCCCAGACCGGCGAAGAGGTCGTCCTCGCCCTCGGCGATCGGCACGTACGACAGCGCCGCCTCGAACTCCTCGACGCCCCAGACCCGCTTCTGGATCTCGAGGGGCACCTGGAACCAGAAGCCGTCGGGGTCCACCTGCGTCGCGTGGGCGATGAGGGCGCGGTCACGCGTCTCGAAGTAGTCGGCGCAGGCGATCGTCGTGGTGGGGCGCCCGGAGCGGCGCGGCTTCCAGTTGGCCAACCACTCGGCATACGGGCTCTCGAGCCCCTCGGCGAGCATCGCGTCGTGGATGGCCTCGAGGCGGTCCTTGGACCAGCCGCCGTTGTAGTAGATCTTCAGCGGCTGCCACGGCTCGCCGGCATGCGGGTAGCGCGTCGGGTCGCCGGCCGCCTCGAAAGCCGCCATCGACACCGTGTGGCACATGATGTGGTCCGGGTGGGGATAGCCACCCTTCTCGTCGTAGGTCGTCATGACGTGCGGGCGCCACGCGCGGATGACCCGCACGAGGGCTTCGGTGGTGACGTCGATGTCCTCCAGGGCGAAGCAGCCGTCGGGCAGCGGCGGCAGCGGGTCGCCCTCCGGCAGACCGGAGTCGACGAAGCCGAGCCACGTGTGCTCGCAGCCGAGCACCTCCTGGGCGGCCTTCATCTCGTCCCGGCGCACCTGGGCGATGTCGCGCAGGATGTGCGGGTCGTCCTTGAGCTTCTCGTTGAGGATGTCGCCGCGCTCGCCACCCGTGCACGACACGACCAGGACGGAGGTGCCCTCGGTGACGTACTTCGCCGTCGTCGCGGCGCCCTTGCTCGACTCGTCGTCGGGGTGCGCGTGCACCGCCATCAAACGCATGCCCTCGGCCACGTGGCTCCCTGCTCGTCGGTTCTCGTCGTTCTCGTCGGCTGTCGGAGGGCGCGAGGTGGCTGGTCGGCCGGCGGCGCCCGGGTCCGTGCGCCTGGCGCGATGCCATGGGAGACACTGGACCCGTCGTCATCCTCTCACTCCCCCGCACCTCCCGGTGCGCGGCCTCGAACCGCCAGGACCCCGTATGCCGTCCCGCACCACCTTGCCCCGCCCTGCTCCCGGCCAGCTGAAGTGGTGGGTCTTCGGCACGCTCGCCATCCTCGCCGGGGTGGGCCTTGCCATCTGGTTCGGGCTCTCGGCGACCCTCGGGCAGCCGAGCTGGGACACGCTCGGCTACAAGGTCGTCAGTGACGAGCAGGTCCGGGTCGACTTCCAGGTCTACCGGCCCGGCGGCACGGCCCTGACCTGCACCGTCGAGGCGCTGGCGCGGGACTTCTCCCCGGTCGGCACCAGCACCGTCGAGGTGGCGGCCAGCGCCGACGAGACGACGTCCGAGTCGGTGACCCTGCGCACGACCTCTCGTGCGGTGACGGGGCAGGTGAAGACCTGTTCCTGAGGTCCCCTCACCCGCTCCCGCAGGGGTCGTCCAGCGGCTCGTTGCGGGGGCCTTTCTCCGCGTAGACTGCGTGTTCGGGCTCTCCTTTGTTATCCTTGTTGCTTCATCAAGGGTCCGGACCCGTCGCCGACCGGCATCATGAGTTGACGACACCACGGTTCGGGCCCTTCGTTTTGTTGCAGGCGCCCACGCGAGCACCGCGTGGGCGTCTTTCTTCCAAGGAGTGACAACAGTGACCGACACTGCCGCTGGCTTCCTGACCCAGGAGGCCCACGACCGCCTCAAGGCGGAGCTCGACCAGCTGACGGGCGAAGGTCGCATCGAGATCGCGCGCAAGATCGAGGAAGCCCGTGAGGAGGGTGACCTCAAGGAGAACGGCGGCTACCACGCCGCGCGCGAGGAGCAGGGCAAGATGGAGGCCCGCATCCGCCAGCTCACCGAGCTTCTCCAGAACGCCACGATCGGCGAGACGCCCCCCGACGACGGCGTCGTCGAGCCGGGCATGCTCGTGACCGTCGAGATCTTCGGCGACGAGGAGACCTTCCTGCTCGGCAACCGGGAGATCGCCGACGGGTCCGACCTGCAGGTCTTCTCCGAGAAGTCCGCCATGGGCGCCGCCATCAACGGCAAGAGCGTTGGCGACAGCACGAGCTACGAGGCCCCCAACGGCAAGACGATCGGCGTGAAGATCATCGCCGCCAAGCCGTACACCGGCTGACCGCGACGCCAGGCGCTTGACGAACGAGCCGGTTCCCCCAGGGGGAGCCGGCCCGTTTTCCTCCCCTTTCAACCGTCGAAAGGCCACAAACCGGGCGCACCGGACGCGCCCCGCCGTCTGCGCTTCCACCGTCGAAAGGCCACAAACCGGGGTCGAGACCCCCGCGCCTCCAACCGACGAAAGGCCACAAACCGGGTCGGCCACCGAAGACGTCGGCCGGCTGGCGGCTCAGCGACGACGCGGTCGCCGGAACTGCTGCGGCGCGTGGAACTGCGGCCCTGCCTGACTGACGGTCAGTGCCTCAGGATTCCTGCCCAACGCCACAGCGAGCTCGACGAGGCGCGCTTCCCGGTCGGCGTCCACGAAGATGTCGTCGCTCACCATCGGCACCACGGTCCACTCGTTGCGCCGGAAGCGCTTGAACCGGATATCGTCCGCGGCCCGTTGCTCCGGCGAGGAATGCCATTGAACGCCTTGGTACTCGCCGACCACGCGTTCCTCCCGCCACACGAGGTCACCGCATCCCAGCCACTCACCCGACTCGCTGATGACGGGCTCGTTGAGCAGCGGCTCCGGCAGTCCAGCGCGCACGATCATCAGGCGAGCCCTGGTCTCCATCGCGGATGCTGAACCCACGCGGATGCGCGGGATGGCATACGTCAGCGTCACCTTGCCGCGAGGCCTGACCCGCCGTTCGACCGCTCGCTTGAGCGGGTCGACACCACCTGCGAGATTGGCGACGGCATCACCGGCTGCGATCAGGTCGTCGAGACCCGCTGGCTTGCCAGGACCCACCATCTCGCCGAGGTCGACCCACGTGTCGCACGGCTCGATGACCGGGAGCCCGTGGACGATGATGGTCCGCCGCCACTCCAGACCACGATGACCGCACACCTCGTCTCGCCGCATGCGGTTGGACACGGTCGCGCGCATGATGTGCAGCAGGCAGTCAGCCTCCATCTGCTCGGACACCGGAACGCCGAGCAGCTGTGCGGCGGTGACGTGGGAGAACGCGAACGGCCAACGTGATGCCGCGGCGAAGGCTCGCGCACGCTCCAACAGGTCGAGGGGCGGGTCGGTGGTCCGGACCCCGTGGGTCGGGCGCCAGAGGTCGTCGCCACGGAGACGGTCCTCGGTGACGCCGAGACGCAGTGCCTCCCGAACAGCGAAGGGCCTGGCCAGCAGTGCGGGCGGTAACGACGACGGTTCCACCTGTCGACCGTCGCGCACAGGTGAGGGCACGGCACGACCGCTTCGCCGAGCTGGGGACAAGCCGGGCAGCCTAGTAAGAGGTGTGGAGAGCCCGGTTTGCGGCCCTTCAACGGTTGGCGAGGCGGTGCCAACCCCCGGTCTGTGGCCCTTCGACGGCTCAAGTGGGCGGGCGGGTGCCCGGTTTGTGGCCTCTCGACGGTTCAGAGGGGGATGGTGTGGGCGAGGGTGCGGGCGACGGCGGGGTGGTCGGGTGCGAGCAGGCCGACGGCGAAGAGGACGTATGCCGTGTCGACCGTCGCGCGCGCCGCACGCGGAACCTTCCAGCCGCCCGCGTGGTCGGCGAGGACCGCCCCGAGCACGTGCTCGGCGCCTGCGGCGTCGGTGTTGCGCACCACTCCTCCGGAGCCGATCAGGGCCGCGACGTCGGCGAGCGGGCGCGGCGACTCGGTCGGCTGGGCAGGGCGGGCGTGCCGCCGCACCGCGACGAGGGCCGCCAGCCGCGCCAGCTCCAGGTCGAGCCCGCGCTCGAGGACGTCGACGGGCAGCGAGCCGGGGCGTTCGTGGACGCGCGCGGCATACGCCCTCAGCACGTCGGGGTCGGCGACGGCGCCGAGCAGGTGCTCGGTCTCGGCGGCCCCGAGGACGTGCTGGGCGTTCCACCTCATGCCGAGGTCACCTTCGACGGTGCGGGCGTGCCAGAGCGGCGCCACGACGTCCTTGCGCAGTCCGGCGTCCTCCCCCTGGGGTGTCAGGCAGGAGTAGACGTCGCTCGTCGCGCCGCCGATGTCGACGACGAGCACGTCGCGGCCGCCGCTCACCCCGGCGAGCACCTCGACGCCCCGCAGCACGGCGTCGGGAGTAGCCGCCTGCACCATCTCGGCGAACGCCG
Organism: Terrabacter sp. FW104-15G4B; assembly: GCF_058790095.1. NCBI lineage: Bacteria > Bacillati > Actinomycetota > Actinomycetes > Micrococcales > Intrasporangiaceae > Terrabacter > Terrabacter sp. FW104-15G4B. Next base: position 52,826 of record NZ_JBYTCI010000013.1, read on the forward strand.
GGTCCCGCGACAGCCCCTTGCCGCCGATGACGTGACGCAGGAAGGCGTCGCGGATGGCGGCGCGCGCCGACTCGGGGGCGATGACCCCGATCTGCGGCAGCACGTTGTCGGCGAGCACGACGGGTCGTCCGGTGGCGGCGAGCGCGGCGGCGGCCCCATCCCGCGCATCGGCGTTGCCGGCCACCACCACCGGCACGGCGTGCGCGCCGTGACCACCGATGGCTGCCCTGGCGAGCTGGGCGGCGTTGTGCAGCAGGACGGCGGCGTTGCCGCCGTCGGTGCCCCCCACGAGCAGGACGATGTCGGGGCGAGACGCGCGCACCCCGACGACGTCGGCGGCGCTCAGCTCGCCGGCCGCCACGTGCACGACCTTCGCGCCCGCCGAGAGCCCGACCCGGTGTCCGGCCTGGGCCGTGACGGTGCGCTCATAGCCCACGACCGCGAGCCGCAGCCCGCCGCCGGCACTGGAGCAGGCCCGCACGGTCGCGTCCGCGGGCACGTCGAGGCAGTTGCGGAGCGCCCGGTAGCCCTCGAGGATGTCGCCGCGGCCACCGGTCCCCGTCGTAGGCGTCGACGCCGTGCCCAGCACCCTGCCGTCGTCGCCGATCAGCAGCCCCTTGGTGAACGTCGAGCCGAAGTCGACCGCGAGGAACGTCATGCCCAGACTCCGGCCCGCCCGAGGAGCACGGCGGGTCAGCCGTGGATGTCGAGCGCCTCGCGAAGGTCGGCGATCAGGTCGTCGACGTCCTCGATGCCGACCGACAACCGGATGAGGTCCGAGGGCACCTCGAGCTCGGTGCCGGCCACGCTCGCGTGCGTCATCCGGCCCGGGTGCTCGATGAGCGACTCGACCCCGCCGAGGGACTCACCGAGCGTCCAGAGGCTGACGGCCGCGCACGCCTTGACGGCGGCATCCTCGCCCCGGAGCATCCGGAAGCTCACCATCCCGCCGAACCGCGTCATCTGGCGCGCCGCGACGTGGTGGTTCGCGTGCCCCGGCAGCCCGGGGTAGAGCACCTGCGAGACGCCGTCGTGGCCCTCGAGGAACTCGACGACCTTCTCGGCGTTGTCGCAGTGACGCTCCATGCGCACCGAGAGCGTCTTCAGCCCGCGCAGCGTCAGCCAGGAGTCGAAGGGACCCGCGATGCCGCCGATACTGTTCTGGTGGAAGGCGATCCGATCCTCGGCGTCCTCGAAGCCGGCGACCTGGATCTCCTTCGCCGTCACGACCGCGCCGCCCACGACGTCGCTGTGCCCGCCGGAGTACTTCGTCGTCGACATCGTGACGATGTCGGCGCCCAGCGCGAGTGGCGTCTGGAGGTAGGCCGTCGCGAAGGTGTTGTCGACGACGAAGACGCAGCCGGCCTCGTGTGCGATCGCCGCGATGCCCTCGATGTCGGCGATGCCGAGCAGCGGGTTGGTCGGCGTCTCGATCCACACCATCTTCGTCTGGCCGGGACGGATCGCAGCGCGGACGGCCTCGAGATCGCCCATGTCGACGATGGAGTGCTCGATGCCCTGCGGCTTGGCGACCTTGTTGAAGTAGCGGTACGTGCCGCCGTAGGCGTCGTTGGGCACGACGACATGGTCGCCGGGGACGAGGAGCGCCCGGGCGACGGTGTCCTGTCCCGCCAGCCCGGACGCGAACGCGAAGCCGCGGCCGCCGCCCTCGAGCGCGGCGATGCATTCCTCCAAGGCGGTACGGGTCGGGTTGGCCGAACGGCTGTACTCGTAGCCGTTGCGGAAGCCGCCGATGCCGTCCTGCTTGTAGGTCGAGACCTGGTAGATCGGGGTCACCACCGCCCCCGTCAGCGCGTCGGCCTCCTGGCCGGCGTGGATGGCTCGCGTCGAGAAACCGTGCTCGTCAGACATGCACCCGAGCCTATGCCCTGAGGTCGGCTCGTCCGGGGGCGGCCGGCACCTCTCCGCACCGGTCGAGCCGGAGTGCGACCGACGTCGCGCACCGGTCTGCACTACAGCAACGTGGGCGGGCGGACGCCCGGGCCGGTCCTCTCGGCGCTGTCGACGGTCTTCCCGGGGTCCGTGCCGTCCAGGAGCAGGTGCGGCCGTATGCCGTGTGGTGGCAGCCCCACAACCGCGTGGCCGCCGCCGCGACGGGGCCGCTCCGGGTGCTCTCGGGGACTCGATGACCAGGGCATCGGGGTGAGCGCGCCGGACCGGGGCTGGGTCGGCCAGCTGAGTGGGCGCCTCACCGCCCGCGGCTGGGACCACCGCGTCGTGGACCTCGGCGTCCACCGGGTGCGGCCCAGGACGTGCTCGACGCTTGATCACCTGAGCCGGCCGCACGGCATACGCCCCCGGGGCGCGCTGTGGCGCAGCGGTGCTCAGTCGAGCGGGTCGAGGATGCGGTGCAGGAACTGCTGCGCGCGCTCGGTGCGTGGACGCGTCAGCACCTCGTCGGGCGTGCCCCGCTCGACGATGACGCCGCCGTCCATGAACAGCACCTGGTCGGCGACCTGCTGCGCGAAGCGGATCTCGTGCGTGACCACGACCATCGTCCAGCCTTGTGCCGCAAGGTCCTTCATGACGGTCAACACCTCGCCGACCAGCTCCGGGTCAAGGGCGGACGTCGGCTCGTCGAAGAGCATGAGCTTCGGCCGCACGGCGAGCGCCCGTGCGATGCCGACGCGCTGCTGCTGGCCGCCGGAGAGCTGGTAGGGGTAGGCCTGCGCCTTCTCCTCGAGCCCGACGAGCCGCAGCAGCTCGTGCGCCTCGGCAGCCACCTCGGAGCGGTCCCGGCCCTGGGCGAGCACCGGGCCGGCGGTGACGTTCGCGAGCACGGAGAGGTGCGGGAAGAGGTGGTGCGACTGGAAGACCATGCCGCTCTGCGCGCGCAGGGTCGCGATCTGGCGCTTCGTCACGGGAGGTTGCGCGAAGTCGACCTCGACGTCGCCGATGCGCACGACGCCGGCGTCAGCGACGTCGAGGGCGTTGAGCGAGCGCAGCACGGTCGTCTTGCCCGACCCGGACGGTCCGATGAGGACCGTGACGCTGCCCGGCGCCACCTCGAAGTCGATCGACCGGAGCACCTCGTGGTCGCCGAAGGACTTCGCGAGCCCAGCCACCGAGACGAGTGAGTCGCGCTGGGGCGGAGACGAGCTGGTGGTGGCTGTCATGTCGAGACGTACCTGTTCTGTCGGTGCTCGAGGCGGGCCTGGCCGAACGATAGGGCGAGGCACACGACCCAGTAGTAGACGGCCGCGACGCCGTAGAGGGCGAAGAACTGGTAGGTCGGTGCCGCAGCCTCCTGTGCGACGCGGAGCAGCTCCGTCACCTGGATCGTGGACGCGAGGGACGTGTCCTTGACGAGCGAGATGAGCGTGTTGGACAGCGGCGGGATGGCGGTGCGGGCCGCCTGCGGCAGCACGACCCGGCGCAGCGTCGTGGCATACCCCATGCCGACGGTCGAGGCGGCCTCCCACTGCCCCTTGGGGACCGAGAGGATGGCCGAGCGGATGACCTCTGCAGCGTAGCCACCGACGTTGAGCGTGAAGGCCAGGATCGCCGCGGGGAACGGGTCGAAGCGCACGCCCATCGCCGGCAGCCCGTAGTAGATGATGAACAGCTGCAGCAGCAGCGGCGTGCCACGGATCAGCGAGACGTAGAGCCGGGCCAGGGCCGAGACGACGCGGATCGACGACAGCCGCATCAGGGCCACGGCGAGCGCCAGGACGAGGCCCAGGACGAAGCTGATCACGGTGAGCGGGATCGTCGACGTCACCGTGGCGCGCAGCAGCGGCCCCAGTGAGTCGACGATCAGCTGGACGGTCTGGTCGTTCACGACCGGCTCACGACCCGGAGACCGCGGCGGGCTGCTTCGAGACGTCGGCAGAGAAGTACTTCTGCGAGAGCCTCGTCAGGGTGCCGTCGGCCTGGAGGTCGGCGAGCGCCTTGTCGATGGCGGCGACGAGGTCCGAGCCCTTGCGGGTGGCGATGACCTGCTCGGAGACGTCGCCGGTCTTGCCGGCGATCTTGACGCTCTTGTCACCGGTCGACTTCTGGTAGTCGAGCACCGCGAGGCTGTCGTTGACGGTCGCGTCGACCCGGGACTGCTTGAGCAGCGTGATGGCCTGCGTGAAGCCCTCGACCGACTCGACCTGCGCGCCGGCGTCCTTGGCGACCTTGGCCCAGTTGCTCGTCAGGCTCTGCGCCGACTTCTTGCCCTTGAGGCTCGCGAGCGAGGTGATCGACGACTCGTCGGTGCGGGTGGCGATGACGCCCTCGGACCACGTGTAGGTGGAGCTCAGGCCGTACAGGCCGGCCCGCTCGGGGTTCTTGGTGACCTGGTTGGCGACGACGTCGTAGCGGTCGGCGGCGAGACCGGCGAAGATCGCGTCCCACGGCGTCTCGACGTACTCGACCTTGACACCGAGCTTGTCGGCGACGGCCTTGGCGACCTCGACGTCGTAGCCGGTCAGGGCGTTCGTCTTGGGGTCGTGGAAGGAGAACGGCGAGTAGGTGCCCTCGGTGGCGACACGCAGCACGCCGGCCTGCTTGACGGCATCGAGGTCGGAGCCTCCGCTGGAGCCGCTGCTGCAGGCGGTGAGGACGAGGGCGACGATCGTGGCGAGCAGGGCGGTGAGGGTTGACCTCGAACGCATGGGAACACTTCCTGGGAGGCTGGCGGGACGGGCGGACGGCGGCCAATGTATAAGCGCCCGTTGGGATGGGCATAATCGTCCGAGGCGGACGTCCACCGCGTGCCAACTCCCGATTACCCACCGGCATTCCCCATCGGCGTGTCGTGCCCTCCGCCCGCCCCGGGTCGCACCCCCTGCAGCTCAGTCGCGCAGGCCGCGCAGGTAGCCGTCCAGGGCAGCCCGGTCACTGCCCAGCGTCTTGACGTCGCAACGCAGCGTCGCACTCGCCTCGCGCGCCGTCAGGGTGTAGGTCTGGCCCTGCCCCCGGCGAGGGCCACGACTACTGTGGGCCAGCTCAGCCGACGTCGTGGTCGCGGGCCCAGAGGGCTGCAGAGGTCCTGTCGCCGACGCCGATCTGGCGGAAGACATTGCCGAGGTGCACCTTGACCGTGCGCTCGCTGATGCCGAGCACCCGTGCGATCTGCTTGTTGGCCAGACCACGCGCCACATGCGTCAGCACCTCACGCTCACGATGGCTGAGCGCTGGACCGCCCGGGTGCCGCTCGGCGGACGGCAGCAGGGCTCGCGCGACCCGGGGGTCGAGCGGCGCGTGGCCGGCCGCGGCCGCGCGCACGGCGTCCAGCACATCATCGGGCTCGCTGTCCTTGAGGAGGTATCCGATCGCGCCGGCCTGGACAGCCGAGCGCACCCGCTCGGCCTCGGCAAAGGAGGTCAGGACCACCACGGGAGCCGTCGAGCCGTGGCTCCGCAGCCGGCGTATCGCCTCGACACCGTCGACGCCGGGCATCGACAGGTCCATGAGCACCACGTCCGGGGCGAGCCGGGCGACGACGTCGACCGCCTCGGCACCGTCGGCGGCCTCCCCCACGACGCGCAGGTCGAGGCTGGCATCGATGACGGTGCGCAGACCGGCCCGGACGAGGCGGTGGTCGTCCACGATGACGACGGTCGTCATCCGTCCTCCTCCCCAACCGGTAGTGCGAGCAGCCACTGCGTGCCGTGGCCGGGCCCCGAGCGCACGCGCAGGACCGCGCCGAGGTCGGTGGCCAGGTCGGCGAGCACGCGCACGCCGAAGTGTCCCTCGACTCGCGGCAGAAGTGTGGGATCGAAGCCGGCCCCGTCATCCTGCACCTGCAGCGCGACAGGGCGTGCTGGGTCGGTGGGGTCGGCACCGAGTAGGACGGTGACGTGCCGCGCGTCGGCGTGGCGCACGACGTTGCGCAGGCACTCGCGGGTGACGCGGTGGGCCACCTGCTGCGCCTCCTCCGTCAGCCGGCCCGCCTGCGCCTCGTCGACGTCGACCGTGACGGCGATGCCACGGCCCGCGAGGGGCCGCGCCAGGTCGGTGAACGCCGCCGAGAGGCCGGCGTCGGCCAACCGCTCGGGGTAGATGTCGACGAGCAGCGACCGCAGGCTCGCGACGCTCGCGCGCACGGTCGACGCGGCACCCGCGATCGCCTCGGCGAGGCCCGCCCGGCCCTCGACGCGCGCTGACTCCGCGGCGCCGCTGACCGCGAACGAGCTCGCGACGAGGTCCTGCACGGGTCCGTCGTGCAGGTCCGCAGCGATACGGCGGCGCTCCCGGGCCGAGGCATCGACCGCACGCCTCAGCAGCGACTCCCGGTGGGCCTGGGCGGCGGCGAGCCGGTCGAGCAGCCGCCAGAGGATCGGCGCCATCAGGATGAGCAGCAGCAGCAGGCTGCTCGCGAGCACACCGGCGAGGCCCCGCCACAGGTCGGAGGCGCGCGCGCTGACGGGCGCGTAGTCGCCGTAGACCTCGAAGAGCAGCTCGGCACCGGACGGCGTCCAGACCGGGCGGTACACCTCGAGGAGCTTGCCGCCGTAGCGCTCGAACTCGTTCTCCGAGCGGTCGAGGTCCGACACCTCGGCCCGGGTCTGGGCAGAGGCGAGGGTCTCGCGCTGCTCGTCGCCGAGCGTGAAGTGCTGCCCCACCAGCCGCGTCTCGTCCGCGTAGACGATCCTTCCGTCCGGCGCCCAGAGCTTGACCCGCACGATGCCGTTGGGCAGCACGCGCTCGCGCACGACCTTGTCCAGGGCGTCGTATGCCGCCGCGTCGCCAGTCAGGAGGGCGTCCTGCAGCACGGGTTGGACGACGGCCAGGGCAAGCAGGTTCGTCGTGTGGGCCGCGTCGTTGACCGCCTCGCGCTCCGCGAGCCGGCTGGCTGCGAAGGAGGCACCCACCACCACGGCCACGAAGACCGCCAGGGCGGCGACCGCGAGCTGGGTCAACATGCGTCGCCGGCTCGGCAGGGGTCGCATGGTCGCTGGCGCCACGCCGTCGGCGAGCGTCCACCAGGAGGGAGGGCCCTGGCGCTGAGGCTCGCCGACGGCTCGCAGCGCCGCCGGGGACGGGGAGCCCTCCCGGCGCGGCGCCGCCACCGCAACGGGCACGGGCACGGGGACGGGGACGGGGACGGTGTCCCCGGCACCCGTGCGGTCGGTGCGGTGGCTGCTCAGTGGTCCTCACCTCCTGAGCCGTCCGAGCCGTGACGGCCGGAGGAGTGGGAAGCCGAGTCGTCCGAACGCGAGTCGTCGGAGCCTTGACCGCTGGACGAGTGGGAATCCGAGTCGTCCGAGTGCGAGGCGTCCGAAGGCGAGTCGTCCACACCCGACCGGGACGAGGTCGTCGAGGTGCGGTTGCCGCCGTGGTCGTCGCCGGCCTCGGTGGTACGGCTCGCGCGCGGCCGGTCACCGCCGTGGTCGTCACCGGCCTCGGTGGTGCGGTGGGCGCTGGGCGTGGCCACCGGCGTACTGGTGGGGGCGTCGTCGCCGGACTCGGGCACGAGCTGTGCCGAGGCGGGCACCCGGGCGGGGACGCTCTGCGCGAAGGAGCTGTTGCCGACGAGGCCGAGCGTGGCCGGCACGAGGGCGGCGAACGCGGCGGCGGCGATGATGATGCGTCTCATGGGGTTGGACCTTTCACGTCGGGTGCTGTCGGTCCACCGTGCGGTCGGGGGGCGGGCAGGCACCATCGGGCTTTGGTCCTAGTACCTGCCCACGACGACGCCGCGCGGGCATCGCGGGTTCACCCTCGGCGGAGGCACGCAGGTCCTTGGCCCATTCGCGGGTCCAGCCGGTCACGACGAAGCCCAGCCGTTCGTTGATGGCGATCATGTGCACGTTCGTGTCGGCGTTCCAGGTACGCACGCTCGTGACGTCAGGCCGTGCGCGCTGGAGGCCACGGAGGTTCGCGAGCTTGCTGGCGAGCCCGAGCGCATGGCCGCGGTGCTCGCGCAGCACGAGGGTGTCGGACTGGACGGCGAGGTCGGGCTGCCCGGGACGGACGACGAGATCAGTGAAGGCCACGAGCCGATCGGTGGGCACGTGCCGCGCGACCGTCTCGATGCCCCAGATCGGGCTCGGGGTGTTCCACAGCTGCCGCACCCGCTCGGCGTCCCAGTCCTCCTCGTCGAGGTCGATGTCGCCGGAGGGGGCATCGGTGCTCATTCGGCGCGCCAGCAGCGCGCGGTCCTCGAGCCACTCCTCCGGGAGCGCGTCGACGGCCGTCTCGATGACGTATGCGGTGGGGTCGGTCCCCGGGTCGAGGCGGGCCAGCGTCTCCTCACTCACGGGCAGCGCGAGGTCCTGACGCAGGTCGAGGAGCGTCTGCCGGAATCCGTTGGCCAGCGCGAACTCCGTTGCGGCGTCGCCGTGCTCGACCGGGGCTCCGCTGTGCTCGTGGATGCGGGAACTCGCATCCTCGGCGACGAAGGTACGACGCACCTCGTGCCGCCGCGCCGTGACGTCGACGACCTCCTCGATCGAGGTGCGCTGGGCTGCGTCGCCCCAGACCGCACGGTGGCGGCGTGGTGCACCTCGAGCCACGCATCACTTCCCGGATCACCGACTGCGAGTTGGATCTCCTTGATGCTCAGGCTCATCCGCCGATCTCCACGATCTTCTGCCACTCACGGCTGTAGCCGTCGACGACGTAGCCGAGACGGCGGTTGACGGCGAGCATGTGTTGGTTCGAGGCGGCGTTCCACGTGCGGATCGCGGTCACCTGCGGCAGCTCGTCCATGACGCGCAGGGCGTTCGCGGCCTTGAGCCGGAGGCCCAGACCGTTGCCGCGGTGCTCCTCGAGCACGAGCGTGTCCTGCTGGTAGCCGAGTCCCGGCTCGGCCGCCGCGACGGAGATCTGCGTGAAGGCCACGATGCGATCGGTCGGCAGGTGGCTGGCCACCGTCTCGACGATGCGGCGACCGGCTGATCGGAGGCGTTCCTGCTGCTCCCACAGCAGGTCCGCGTCCCAGAGCTCCTCCTCGAGCGCGAGGTCGTCGCTCGGGGCGTCCGTGCTCATTCGCTGCTGGAGCACCGCCCGGTCGTCGAGCCATGCCTCGGGCATGTCGTCGACGTAGCTGTCCAGCAGGTACTCCTCGGCGCCGTCCGCCCGAACCACCTCCGTCAGCATCGCCCGGTTCGCCGGGAGCGCCATCTCGCTTCGCAGGACGGTCTGACCGACGACGTAGCCATGGGCCGTCGCAAACGACTCGGAGGCGTCCTGCCCGTCATGTGCCCACTCGGACTCGGCGAGGTAGACGGTGCGACCGTGCTCGGCCCCGATCCGCTCCGCCTCCCGGAGCAGGGCCGACCCGACGCCCTGCCCTCGCGCGGCCGAAGCCACGGAGAGCCACACCATCGCCGCGCTCGTGTTGTCCAGAACGGGGAGCTGCACCTCCAGGGCACCCACCACGCGGCCTTCGGAGCACACTGCGAGGTTGACGCGCTTCTTGGTCCCGGTGCGGTGCAGCGCCTGCAGCTCATCGAGCGGCCACGCGCTCCCCCGGTCGCCGAAGAGCTCGCGCTGAACCGAGGCGTGGACCTCGACCCACTGCCTGGCCACCGCCTGCTGCGCCGGGTCGAGCAGGTCGATGGTTCGGATCTCGGGGTGGTCTCTCACGGCCCAGAGTCTGTCGAGCCCGTCGCGGCGGTGCCAGCGATTTGTCCGGAACTGCGCGACCCGGCATACGCAAGGGGTTGCCGGCGTTGAAGGGAGGTACGACGCTCCCAGCACGAAGGATGTGACACTGGCATGGTGTTCGGATTCGGTAGGAAGTCCCAGATGCCCAGCCGCGACGAGGCCCTCACGGGCCGCGCGGAACGGCCGTATGCCGTGAACCCCACCCACGTCGTGCTCGGCACCCCGCTCGAGGGCCCGTGGCCCGACCGCTCAGAGGTGCTCTACGTCGCGATGGGCTGCTTCTGGGGCGTCGAGCGGATCTTCTGGAAGCAGGAGGGCGTCATCTCGACGGCCGCCGGCTACATGGGCGGCTACACCCCCAACCCGACGTACGAGGAGACGTGCACCGGCCGCACCGGTCACGCCGAGACCGTCCGCGTCGTCTACGACCCCGAGAAGACCTCCCCCGAGCTGCTGCTCAAGGCGTTCTGGGAGAACCACGACCCGACGACCGCCAACCGCCAGGGCAACGACATCGGCACCGCGTACCGCTCGGCCATCTACTGGACGACCGAGGGGCAGCGGCTCGCCGCCGAGGCCACGCGCGAGGCGTTCCAGAAGGTGCTCGACGACAACGGCTACGGACAGATCACGACCGAGATCCGCTCGGCCGACGATGCCGGACGGTTCTACCTCGCCGAGGACTACCACCAGGGCTACCTGCACAAAAACCCAGGCGGCTACTGCAACCACGGCCCCAACGGCATGACGTGCCCGGTCGGCATCGTGCGCCAGGACCAGCTGCCCGCCCAGCAGGACATCGCCCCGCCCGCCTGAGCAGGGCCGTGCGGCGCTCGGGTGCGGCGCAGTGGGATCTCGGATCCCGCTGCGCCGCAGTCATGACCGCCCGGCGTGGGAGGATCCGGCCATGGCCGACAAGAGCTTCCACCTCACACGTGAGACGACGATCGCTGCTCCTCCCGAGCGGATCCACTCGCTCGTCAACGACTTCCACGAATGGCAGTCCTGGTCGCCGTGGGAGGGACTCGACCCCGTGATGGAGCGCACCTACGACGGCCCCGCGAAGGGCGTCGGCGCCGTCTACGCCTGGCGGGGGAACCGCAGGGCGGGCGAGGGCCGGATGGAGATCCTCGAGTCGCAGCCACACCACCTCGGCGTCGACCTGCTCTTCGCAGCCCCCATGAAGGCGCACAACCGTATCGACTTCACGCTGACCCCCGCCGGTGACAGCACCCACGTCGAGTGGGCCATGACCGGGCCGCAGAACCTCGTCATGCGTCTGATGAGCACGATGTGGTCGATGGAGAAGCTCATCGGCCCCGACTTCGAGAAGGGCCTCGCACAGCTCAAGCGCGTCGCCGAGGAGGGATGAGCGCGTCGTCATCCGACCTGCGAGGCGCGACGGCGCGGTCGTCGGCACCCTCCAGCTCAGCATCATTCGCGGACTGTCCCGGCGCGGCGCGACTCGATCGGTCATCGAGGGGTCCGCGTGGCCCGCGGGGAGCGGCTCCGGCCTCGGCACCGAGCTGGTCACGTGGGCGGTCGACGAGTCACGCCGGCTGGGCTGCTCGCTGGTGCAGCTGACGAGTGACGCGAGCCGCACCGACGCCCGCCGCTTCTACGAGCGGCTCGGCTTCGTGGCCTCGCACGTCGGCTTCGAGCTCCAGCTCGACGACTGACCCCGCGGGCGGGGCCCACGGGGTCGGTCTTCGCGCTCGGCGCCCCTCAGAAGATGCGCACCCGCTGGTCCTCGTCGAGCCACATGGCGTCTCCCGGCTCGACCCCGAAGGCCTCGTGGAACTCCGACAGGTTGCGCACCGCGTTGCCGCGCACGTCCTGCGGCGAGTGCGGGTCGATCGCAAGTAGCCGGATCGCCTCGGCCTCGCGGGCCTTGCCCTTCCACACCTGCGCCCAGCCGATGAAGAAGCGCTGCGGCCCTGTGAACCCGTCGATCTCGGGCATGCCGTCGTCCGCGGTGGCGATGCGGTAGGCGGAGTAGCCGATCTGCAGCCCGCCGAGGTCGCCGATGTTCTCGCCGACCGTCAGGCCGCCGTTGACCTTGTGCTCCTCGGACAGGCCGGCCGGAGTGTACTGGCTGAACTGCTCGATGAGCCGCTGGGACAGCGCATCGAACCGCTCGCGGTCGTCCTCGGTCCACCAGTCGCGCAGCGCGCCGGTGCCGTCGTAACGCGAGCCCTGGTCGTCGAACCCGTGCCCCAGCTCGTGGCCGATGACCGCCCCGATGCCGCCGTAGTTGACGGCGTCATCGGCCTCGAGGTCGAAGAACGGCGGCTGGAGGATCGCCGCCGGGAAGACGATCTCGTTCATCGACGGCATGTAGTACGCGTTGACCGTCTGGGGCAGCATGAACCACTCGCTGCGGTCGATCGGCTTGCCGATCTTCGCGAGGTTGCGGTCGACCTCGAAGGCGGTGCTGCGCCGGACGTTGCCCACCAGGTCGGTCGGGTCGATGTCGATCGCCGAGTAGTCGCGCCACACGTCGGGGTAGCCGATCTTCGGGGTGAACGCATCGAGCTTGTCGATCGCCTGCTTCCGCGTCTCGGGTCCCATCCACTCGAGCGATGAGAAGGACCGGCGGAAGGCCTCCACGAGGTTGCCGACGAGCTGCTCCATGCGGGCCTTGGCCTCCGGCGGGAACCAGCGCTCGGCGTACAGCTGGCCGACCGCCTCGCCGACGCACGACTCCACGATGGAGACGCCGCGCTTCCAGCGCTCCTTGTTCTCCGGCTGCCCGGAGAGCGTGCGGCCGAAGAAGTCGAAGTCCTCGTCGACGAACGACTGGGGCAGCAGGCTGGCGAACTCCGACAGGACGTGCCAGGTCAGCCACGCGCGCCAGTCGTCGATGTCGCCGGACTCGAGAGCCCCACCGAGAGCCGCACCGAGGGCCGTGACGAAGCTCGGCTGGCGGATGACGACCTTGCCGAACGCTCCCGCCGGCGCCTGCAGGCCCGAGAGCCAGGCGTCCCAGGGGAACTGTGGCGCAAGGGTCTTCGCCTCATCGAGCGTGTGGGCGTTGTACGTCCTGATGGCGTCGCGGTTGCTGACGGTGTCCCAGTGCGACTTCGCGAGGAGCGTCTCCAGCGCCATGATGCGGGAGGCCTTCTCCTCGGGCTCCGGGATCGCCGCGAGCCCGAGCAACCGCGCGATGTGGGCGACGTATGCCGTGCGGATCTCGGCGTACTTCTCCTCGCGGTAGTAGGACTCGTCGGGCAGCCCGAGGCCGCCCTGCTCGAGGTAGACGACGTAGTCCTCGGGCGAGCGCTCGTCGGGTGACACGAAGTGCTGCAGCACCCCGGCGACCCCGTCCCGGGCGAGCCGGCCCAGGGCCCGGCCGAGGCTCTCGACGTCGGCCACCGACGCGACGTGCGACAGGACCGCCTGCAGCGGGGCCAGGCCCAGCTCCTCGATGCGGTCGGTGTCGGTGAAGCTGGCGTAGAGGTCGCCCACCTGCCGCTTCGGCGTCCCGGGCGCCCCGTCCTCGGCCCCTGCGGCCTCCTCGATGAGGTCGCGCACCCGCGCGGTCGACTCCTCGCGCAGCACGTCGAACGTGCCGAAGCGCGCCCGGTCGCCCGGGATCTGCGTCGTCTCGAGCCAGGTGCCGTTGACGAAGCGGAAGAGGTCGTCCTGCGGCCGGACGGACCGGTCGAACGCGTCGAGGTTGATGCCGGACTTCATGACCACGTTGTCTCCAGACTGCGAGTGCCGGGCGGAACCGGCGTGACTGTCCAGAGCCTAGTCACGGACGCCGACGTCCCGGGGGGCTGCCTCGTCCTGCGTGCTCAGCGGCGCAGGCGGCCCGCGACCACCCCGGCCAGACCCACGATCAGGAGCATGCCGCCGAACGCCCCGATCAGCGGCGGACCGACGAGGCGAAAGCTGAGGTCGGCGTCGGTGAGGTTGGCCACCAGCACGTAGGCCGCCACGAGCATCGTCAGCAGTCCGAGCATGATCGCACCCGGACGTGGCCCCTTGTGAACCGTGACGAGGGCCGGACGAGGAGCGGGTTGCGGGGCCTTGGCAGGTGCCGGCCGGGCCAGCACGGGCGGGGGCCACGCCGGGTCGACCGGGGCGGCCGGGGGCGGCGGCAGGTGTGGCAGCTGCGACCCCTCAACCACCGCGTCGTCCGGTACCGGTGTGGCCGGTGCCACCCGGAACGGGGATCCCGTGGGGAGCGCCGCCGTGCCGCCGACCGGGATCGTCGTCGTCACTTCCGGGTCGGCGGTCGGGTCCGTGAACTGCTGGGTGGTGGGCGTCTCGTCCTGGCTCATGTCGGTGGTCTCCGCTGCGTTGGTCGTCTCGGCGTTGCTGTCGCTGTTCGTGCCCTTGGCCTCGTCGGCGCTCATGACGCGCTCCCGGTGATGACCCGGATCTCGCCGACGCCGACCTCGGCGTTCACGACGATCTGCTCCGGTCCCGTCTGCGAGCCGTAGGTCAGGGTGCGCTGCCAGGCGACGCCGCCGGCGTCGAGCCCGCCCGGGCCCTGCTTGCCCGACTCGATGTTCACGGTGCCTTGGGTGCTGTCCGCCGCGTGCAGCGCCCCGAGCCGTGCCTTGGTGTTGACGGTGACGCGAACGCCCTTCGGCACGACCAGGTCGATCTGCCCCATGCCCATGGTGGCCTTCACGGTGTCGGTGCCGGGCGTGGCCGCGTAGTCAGCCTTCGTGAGGTCCACCTTCATCTGCCCGAGACCCAGCTGGAACGAAGGCGGCGGCGTCATCGAGGTGACCTGGTGGGTCACGTCACCTGCCTCCCAGGGTTGCGTCAGACCGGCGGGCGCTGCGGTGGCCACGACGGCAGCCACCATGCCGGTGACCGCGAAGAAGGCGAGCCCTCCGGAGCGCCGGCCGGCGATCCCGGCAGCGAGGATGCCGAGGCCCAGCGTGCCGACGCCTGAGGCCAGCCCGATGGCGACGGGGTTGCCGGGCCAGCCCGCCGACTGCGCCACCGTGCCCAGCACCACACCGGTCACGATCGCGAGACCGAGCACGAGCAGCCCTCCGGCGAACCCGATGGTCGGCGTCCGCTCGCGCACCGGCGTGGGGGCGGTGGTGGTCGGCGCGGCGAGCGTGGCGCCGGCGTTGGCCGCCGCGTTGCCCGTGGAGCCGTATGCCGTGGGCGCAGGAGCGCCTGCCGCCGCAGGGGTGCCGTGCGCCGTCTCGCCCGCTGCGCCCGTGGCGGTCGGGTCTGCGACCGGGTCAGCAGTGGACGTGTCGGGACCGCCGGCCGTGCCGCAGCTGCCGCCGGGATTCTTCCACGGGGCCTGCGCCATCAGCTCACGGCCGGTCCCGGTCCGCGTCAGGAACCACCAGGCGCCCGCGACGAGGAGCGCGAAGCCGAAGAAGCGGAAGCCGCGCGAGTCACCGCCCCACCAGGGGCCGCCGCCGAGGACCGCGATCGCCGTGACGACGAGCAGGAAGATCGAGTGACCCTCGCCGTGCCTCAGGGCGCGCTCGATGTGGATCTCGCCGCGCTCGTCGGGCATGAGGAGCCACAGCACGAGGTAGAGGGCCAGGCCCATCCCGAAGAAGATGGAGAAGAGGATGAAGCCCGCGCGCACGACCAGCGGGTCGACGCCGAGCCACCGCGCCAGTCCCGTCGCGACGCCGGCGAACCAGCGGCCGTCTCCCCGGCGGACGACTCCCGGGCGTCGCAGGGCCGTGTAGAAGCCGTCCAGGCCATGCCCCTGCGGGGGGGCCGCGTTGCTTTTCGTCATGTCACCAGAGTGGCGCCGGCGTCCCCCGCCAGCCATGAGGGTCGACCCTGAGCGCACCCTGACCGGACCCCCAAAGAGGCTCTGGATGCTCGCCCCCACGGACGGGGTGGGCGAGGATGGGACCGTGCAGACGGCATACGAGAACGGAACTGGTCCGGTGCGTCCCGGCTGGCGGGCGACGCCGCGGCCGCCGCTCGTGCGCCACCGGCAGGGCAAGGTCATCGCCGGCGTCGCCGCCGGGCTCGCCGACCACCTCGGCGTGCCGGTGGTCGCGGTCCGCGTGGTGCTCGTCCTGACGAGCATCCCCTTCTGCGCCGGTCTCGCGGTCTACGTCTTCCTCTGGGCGACGATGCGCGAGGTGGGCGACGTCGACCCCGCCGTGGTGGCCACGCCCGGGGCTTCGAACCCCGCGACGGCCAGCGCCGCGCGGCCGCACGTCGACCTGAAGAGCCTGCGCACCTGGCTGCGCAGCGGCAACCAAGCCGTCGTCATCACGCTCCTGGGCGTCGCGGCCCTCGCCGTGGCCGGGGCACTGTGGCTCGGCAGCGCCGGCCTGGACGTGCACGTCGAGGTCATCCTGCCCCTCGTCGCGATCGTCATCGGCGCCATCTTCTTCTGGTCCCAGCTCGACGACACCGACACCCTCGGTGCACGCCGACCGGTCCGCTGGATCTGGCTCGTCGTCGGTCTCGGCCTGACCATCCTGGGCCTCGTCGGCCTGCTCGTCCGGGGCACCGACCTCACCGAGCTGTGGCAGGTGGCCGGCGCGGTGCTCGCCGCCCTCGTCGGCGTCGCCGTACTCTCGGCCCCGTGGATCCTGCGGCTGTGGAGCAACCTGCGGCTCGAGCAGGCCGCGCGCATCCGGGCCACCGAGCGCGCCGACATCGCCGCGCACCTGCACGACTCGGTTCTCCAGACACTCGCGCTCATCCAGCGCCAGTCGGGTGACGCCGCCACGGTCGCCCGGCTCGCCCGCGCGCAGGAGCGTCAGCTGCGCAGCTACCTCTACGACGAGGACGCCCGTGCCGGGACGCTCGGCGCGGCCCTGACGACCGCCATGGGCGAGGTGGAGGACCTCCACGGCGTGCCTGTCGAGCTCGTCGTCACCGGCGACCGCGTGATGGACGAGCACCTCGACGCCCTGGTCAAGGCTGTCCGCGAGGCGACGTGGAATGCCGTGCGCCACGGGGAGCCGCCGGTCAGCGCGTACGTCGAGGTCGGTCCCGACGCCGTCGAGGCGTTCGTCCGCGACCACGGCGCCGGCTTCGATCTCGACACCGTGCCCGACGACCGTGCCGGTGTGCGCGAGTCGATCATCGGTCGCATGGAGCGGCACGGCGGCTCCGCCCGCATCCGGCGACGGGCCGACGGGACCGAGGTCGAGCTACGTCTGCCGGTCAGCCAGCCGGCAGCGCCCGAGTCACCCTCCCCCGGCCCAGCGGCCAGGACGGCCGCCAGCACAGGTACGGCCGGCAGCCCGGGCACGGCCGGCTCGCCCGAGGTGCCCACGACGCCCGGCGACCCCATTCCCCCCACCGGCTCCTCGCCGGCCCCGCAGACCCCGCAGACCCCGCAGACCCAGGAGCACGCCTCATGACCGACTCGCGGACCATCCGCATCGTCATCGTCGACGACCACCACATGTTCCGCACCGGCGTGCGTGCCGAGCTGACGACGCTCGCCTCGACGCCTCGCCCCGGGTCGTTCACGCTGGAGATCGCCGGCGAGGCGGGGGCGGTCGAGTCCGCCGTCCAGGTCATCACCGAGCAGCAGCCGGACGTCGTGCTCCTCGACGTGCACCTTCCCGGCGGCAACGGGCACGGCGGCGCCGACGTCATCCGCGCCTGCGTCACGGTGCAGTCCAGCGCCGGAGTCCCGGTTCGCTTCCTCGCGCTCTCGGTGTCGGACGCCGCCGAGGACGTCATCGCCGTCATCCGGGCCGGGGCCCGGGGCTACGTCACGAAGACGATCAGTGCCGACGAGCTGCTCACGGCGATCGGACGGGTGGCCGACGGGGACGCGGTCTTCAGCCCGCGTCTCGCCGGCTTCGTCCTCGACGCCTTCGGGGCCACCGCCGGCGAGGTCGCGGAGATCGACGAGGAGCTCGACCGGCTCTCGGCGCGGGAGCGTGAGGTCATGCGACTCATCGCCCGCGGCTACCAGTACAAGGAGGTCGCGAAGGAGCTGTTCATCTCCGTCAAGACCGTCGAGACCCACGTCAGCTCGGTGCTGCGAAAGCTGCAGCTCAGCTCGCGTCACGAGCTCACCGCCTGGGCGATGGGCCGCCGCCTCCTCTGACAAGGTCGACAGAGCAGCTCGTCCCTTCCCGCGGACGAGCTGCTCTTTCGATCCCTAGGGCTCGGCGACGAAGCGGCGCAGGGCGGTCACGATGATCTCGGGGGCGTCCGTGTGCACCCAGTGGCCCGCGCCCTTGATCGTGAACAGCCGGGTCCGCGGGAAGTGCCGCCGCATCCGTTCGCCGTCCTCACGCTTGACGTAGCGGGAGTCGCCGCCCGCGATCCACAGCACCGGCCCCTCGTATGCCGGGAGCTCGTCGACCGCGTCAGGCCAGTCGGCGATGCGTGAGTCCACCCCGAGAGCCGCGTCCCGGGCCACGAGCTCGAGGTTGACCTGCCAGCGCCAGCTCTCGCCGTCACGGCGCAGGTTCTGCAGCAGGAAAGCCTTGACGCCCGGGTCGGGCTCGTGGAAGCGGGCCTCCGCGTCGCTGCGGCTCGTCAGCTCACCGAGGGGCAGCTCGAGCATCTCCCGGA
This sequence comes from Terrabacter sp. FW104-15G4B, assembly GCF_058790095.1. NCBI lineage: Bacteria > Bacillati > Actinomycetota > Actinomycetes > Micrococcales > Intrasporangiaceae > Terrabacter > Terrabacter sp. FW104-15G4B. The sequence continues at coordinate 70,895 of NZ_JBYTCI010000013.1, forward strand.
TGTAGCCCTCGAAGCGCTCCAGCGAGCCGTAGCCCTTCGGTGCGATGTCGACGACGACCAGCCGCTCGACCAGCTGGGGATGGCGCAGGGCGAGAACCATGGCCACCTTGCCGCCGAGGGAGTGCCCGACGACGGTCCACTGCTCCCCCTCGGCGGTCGCACGCAGGGTCCCGGCGACGGCGTCGGCGTAGGCGTCGAGCGAGAACTCCTGCGACCAGGGCGAGCGGCCGTGGTCGGGGAGGTCGACGAGCAGGCAGCGCGCGTCTGCGCCCTCCGGGCCGCTGACCGCCTTGGCGATCTGGTTCCAGTTGCGGCCCTGGCCGAAGAGCCCGTGCAAGAAGGCGATACGGGGCCCGGCGATGCCCACGGACAAGGTGTTGAGCAGGGCCTGGTCGGGAGCCGAGGTCATGACCCGGAGCCTACGCGGCCAGTTGCATCGCTCGGCCGCAACCCCGACCTGACAGAGTGTGGCCATGACGAGCCCCGCACCCGTGCTCGTGGCGGTGGCCCACGGCACCGCGTCAGCCGCAGGCCGGTCGGCGATCGGCGGCCTGGTCGCCGCAGTCACGGCGCGACGGCCGGACCTGACCGTGCGGGCGGCGTTCGTCGACGTGCAGCCCCCCGAGCCCGGCGCCGTCCTGTCCTCGCTGGGCGACGGAGCTCCCGCCCGGCTGGTGCCCCTGCTGCTTTCGGCCGGTTACCACGTCTACGTCGACCTGGCCGAGGCTGCCGCCGCCGTCCCCGGCACGACGGTGGCCCCGGCGCTCGGCCCCGACGGCCGGCTCGCCCGGCTGCTCCACCGTCGACTCGCCTCCGCCGGTCTGCGTGACGACGACGTCGTCCTGCTCGGCGCGGCCGGGTCGTCCCAGCCCTCAGCCGTCGCCGACTGCGAGCAGGTGGCCGCCGCACTCGCGCAACTTCTCGGCCGGCCCGTCACCGCGGGCTACCTGTCCGCTGCGGAGCCCAGGCTCGCCGACCTCGTTGCCGCACAGCGCGCCCCGGACCGCAGGGTCGTCGTCGCGACCTATCTGCTCGCGCCGGGCTTCTTCGCCGACCTCGCGGACCGCTGCGGTGCCGACGTCGTGACGCCTCCCCTGCTCTTGCCCGGCGAGCTGCCGCACGACGAGCTCGTCGACATCGTCGTCGAGCGGTATCTCAGCCGATGAGCACACGATCGGGCATCGAGGGCGACGGAGACGCTACGGTGTCCTCGGCGATGGATTCCGCCGGGGCACCTCGGTGCCCGAACCGTCCACCGGCTGATGGTTCCTGTTCATCTGCGGCACCTGCCGCGACGATGGGCAGGCCTGCGCGCCCCGCCCGTCACTGAGTGTCTGGAGACTCGCCGATGGCGCAGCACGTGCCACCCCAACCGCATCGCTCCCGGATGACGGACTTCGCCGGACACCCGCTCGTCGTAGGCATGGTGCGCGACCAGTCGCCGCTCGTGGCCCTGACCGCCGCGTCGCTGGCTCGGGCGACCGGTGCACCGGCGCTGTACTTCGCCTACGTCGACACCTCCCGGTACGCCGATGTGGAGCACGCGGACGGGACGGTCCGGCACCTGTCGATCGACCCGGACGTCGACGACGAGCAGTGGCCCGAGCGGGAGGCTGCCCTGATCGACCTGGTCGGCCAGTGGATGTCAGAGGAAGACGTGCCCTGGCACTTCCGCTACCTCGCCGGGCGCCCCGACCGGGCCCTGACCCACCTGGCACGCGCCGTGGACGCCGCGGCGTTCGTGGTGGGCTCCCACGCCCGCCGCCACCACCGGGTCGCGGACTTCGTCAACGGCTCGTTGTCCATGCAGCTGTCGCACCGCCAGCACCGGCCCGTCGTCGTGGTGCCGGTCAGCGTGGTCGACTGGGAGGCCCGGGCACCGTGGGAGTGACCGGCGAGCCAGACCGTGCGACCTCGACCAGCTCCCCGAGACCCGGGACGCCACACCGACATCCGGGCCTCCTCGCCCTGATCTTCCTCGGAGGGACGCTCGGCACCGCCGCCCGAGCCGCGCTCGAGAACGCAGTCCCCACCGACCCGGCCGGCATCCCGTGGACCACCTTGGCCATCAACGTCACCGGTTCACTCCTGCTCAGCGTGCTCCTCGAGGTCCTGGCCCGCACCGGCCCGGACTCCGGCTGGCGGCGGGGCGCCCGCCTGACGCTGGGAACCGGTGTGCTCGGCGGCTTCACGACCTACAGCACGTTCGCGGTCGAGACCGTGCAGCGGATCTCTCCCGACGCGTACGTCGTCGGGCTGCTCTACGCACTCGGCACCGTCGTGCTCGGGGTGGCCGCTGCCGCCGCGGGCTACGGGTGCGCACGCAGCCTCGCGGGGCGCCGATCGGTGGAGCCGCGCCGATGATGATGCTGCTGCTCGCGCTGGGTGGCGGCCTCGGTGCCGTCACGCGGTTCGTCGTCGACGCCGCCGTCGCCCGCCACAACCCGTTCCGAGTGCCTCTGGGGACGATGCTCATCAACATCACCGGCTCGCTGGTGCTCGGCGTCGTGACGGGCCTGCTCGCCGCCGAGCCGGTGGGTCCCACCGCGGTGACCGTGCGGACTGTCCTCGGCACCGGGTTCTGCGGCGGCTACACCACGTTCAGCACGGCCTCGGTCGAGACCGTGCGACTGTGGCTCGCAGAAGGTCGCGGCACCGGGCTGCGGTATGCCGCGGGGACCCTGGTGGGCTCGCTCGCAGCCGCCGCCGTAGGACTCGCGCTGGGACACGCCCTCGCGCCCACGACGGGTGGCGCGTGACCGGGCAGACGCCCTCGCGGCCGCTGCGCTACCTGACCCTGCGGGCTCCCGCCGCCGCGGAGCTGGAGGTGAAGCGGTCGCGGTTCGTCTGCGACCTCGCCCCGGTCTCCTCGGAGGACGCCGCCCGCGCCTTTGTCGAGGAGGTGAGGTCGGGCAGCCGGGAGGCGCGGCACCACTGCACCGCCTTCGTCCTCGGCCCCGACGGCGCGACGCAGCGCAGCAACGACGACGGCGAGCCGTCCGGCACGGCCGGAGCCCCCATGCTGGATGTGCTCCGCGGCCGAGGGCTCACGGAGGTCGTCGCCGTCGTGACGCGGTGGTTCGGCGGCACCCTGCTCGGTACCGGCGGCCTGATCCGCGCCTACGGTGACGCGGTCTCGGCGGCCGTCGATGCCGCGACCCTCGTTACGAACGAGCTGCGCCAGGGTCTGCTCGTGACGGCCGACAGCGCCGTCGGACCTCGCGTGGAGAACGCCCTGCGGGGCCACCCCGGCTGCGCCGTCACCAGGGCGGCCTGGTCGTCCGACGGACTCACCCTCGCTGTGGCCGTCGACCCGACTCAGGAGGAGGCCGTGCGCGGCCTCGTGGCGGCTCTCACGTCGGGAGCGGGACGCGTCGCCGCCGGGCCGGAGTCCTGGGTGGCGGTCCCGTCGCCCTGACCGGCCGCCACGAGCGTGAGAGCATGCCTGCATGGGCTTCCAGATCGCCAACGAACCAGCCGCTGACCGGGTGCTCGACGAGTACCCGTTCGCCGTCGTCGTGGGGATGATGCTCGACCAGCAGTACGGCATGGAGCACGCCTTCCGCGGCGGCTACAAGGTGCTGGGCCGCTTCGGCACGCTCGACCCCGCGGCGATCGCGGCTGCCGACCCCGAGGAGTTCAAGGCCATGGCGAGCACGCCGCCGGCGATCCACCGGTTCCCCGGCTCGATGGCCACGCGCCTGCAGGAGCTTGCTGCGCTCGTCGTGGACCGCTACGAGGGCGACGTCACGCGGCTCTGGAGCGAGGCGACCACCGGCAAGGAGCTGTTCAAGCGCGTCCAGGAGCTCCCCGGATTCGGCAAGCAGAAGGCACAGATCTTCGTGGCCCTGCTCGCCAAGCAGCTCGGCGTCCGTCCCGAGGGCTGGGAGTCCGTCGCCGGTGACTACGCGCTCGACGGCTACCGCTCGGTGGCCGACGTCGTCGACGCCGACTCGCTCCTGAAGGTGCGAGAGTTCAAGCAGGCCAAGAAGGCCGAGGCGAAGGCCACGCAGCAGGCCTGACCTTCGAGGCTTTCCGCACGTATGCCGCTGGGCTCGCTTCTCGTGGAAGCGAGCCCAGCGGCTTACGTGGTCTCAGACAGCGCCTGACGGCTGTCAGTCGGCGAGGAAACCGAGCAGGTCGGCGCGCGTCAGCACACCGATGGGCTTGCCGTCCTCGACGACGAGCACGGCGTCGGAGTCCTCGAGCTCCTTGCGTGCGGCCGACACGGGCGAGCCGGCGCCGACGAGCGGCAGTCCCTTCTCCATGTGCTTCTCGACGGAGTCGGCCAGGTGTGCCTGGCCGGTGAAGAGCGCCTCCAGCAGCGCGCGCTCGCTCACGGAGCCGGCGACCTCGCCGGACATGACCGGCGGCTCCGCCTTGACGACCGGCATCTGCGAGACGCCGTACTCGCGCAGGATCTGCACCGCGTCGCGGATCGTCTCGTTGGGGTGCGTGTGCACGAGGGCGGGCATGTCGCCCGACTTGTTGCGCAGCACCGACCCGACGGTCGCCTCGGTGTGGTCGTTGAGGAAGCCGTAGGAGTGCATCCACTCGTCGTTGAAGATCTTGCTCATGTAGCCGCGGCCCGAGTCGGGCAGCAGCACCACGAGGACGGCCTCCTCCGGCAGGTCCTTGGCCACGCGCAGCGCCGCAACCACTGCCATGCCGCATGATCCACCGACGAGCAGACCCTCCTCGCGGGCAAGGCGACGGGTCATCTCGAAGGAGTCCGCGTCACTGACCGCGATGACGTCGTCGACGACCGACGGGTCGTAGGCGCCGGGCCAGAAGTCCTCACCGACACCCTCGACGAGGTAGGGGCGTCCGGTCCCTCCGGAGTAGACCGAGCCCTCGGGGTCGGCGGCGATGATGCGCACGGCACCGTCGCTGACCTCCTTGAGGTACCGGCCGGTGCCACTGATCGTGCCGCCCGTGCCGGCGCCCGTGACGAAGTGGGTGACCTGCCCGTCGGTGTCGCGCCAGATCTCGGGCCCGGTGGTCAGGTAGTGGCTGTTGGGACCCTCGGGGTTGTAGTACTGGTTCGGCTTCCAGGCGCCGTCGATCTCGCGGACGAGTCTGTCGGACACCGAGTAGTAGGAGTCGGGGTGCTCGGGGTCGACGGCGGTCGGGCAGACGACGACCTCGGCGCCGTATGCCCTGAGCACGTCGCGCTTGTCCTGGCTCACCTTGTCGGGGCAGACGAAGACGCAGTGGTAGCCACGGCGCTGTGCGACGAGGGCGAGGCCCACCCCGGTGTTCCCGCTCGTGGGCTCGACGATCGTCCCGCCCGGCTTCAGGAGGCCGTCGCGCTCGGCGGCCTCCACCATGCGCAGTGCGATGCGGTCCTTGACGGAGCCGCCCGGGTTGAAGTACTCGACCTTGGCGAGCACGGTGCACCTCACTCCTGCATCCGCGACCACGGAGCCGAGCTTGACCAGGGGCGTGTTTCCGACGAGGTCGGCGACGTTCTCTGCGTACTTCACCCACCCATCCTAGGAGGCGCGTCCCAGGCGCCGAGACACGCGGGAGCACAACGGCTCGCCGCCACCTCTTCGAAAGCGGGCACGGACATCGACGAGCGGACGTTACGGTGATGAACTCGAACCAGACGCAACCAACCAGAGACGAAGGGGGACTTCCGCATGGGGCGTGCACGGCGAGCGCGCAAGATCGCGCAGGCGGCGGCATACGGCGGCGGGATGGGTGTTGCCGGTCTCGGTGCGCTCGGCGTCCTCGGCTACGGCATCATCCGCGCCGAGGCCGTCATGGCCCGGCGGATCGTCGGCCAGCCCTTCGAGGGCGCGCCCGCGGACAGCGGCACCTACGGCGCAGGGTCTGGGTCGCCCGTGAGCTTCCTCGTGCTCGGTGACTCGACCGGTGTCGGCATGGGCGCCGACCACGCGCACCAGACGATCGGCGCGACGATCGCCAACGGCATCGCGGCCTTCAGCGAGCGGCCGGTCGAGCTGACCAACGTCGCCGTCATCGGCGCCGAGTCACCGGACCTCGACGAGCAGGTCGAGCGGGCGCTGGCCGCTGTCCCGGAGCCGCACGTCGCGCTCATCCTCGTCGGCGCCAACGACGTCACCCACCGCATCGACAAGTCCGTGGCCGTGCGCCACCTCGAGATGGCGGTGCGCAGTCTCCGCGAGGCGGGCGCCGAGGTGGTCGTCGGGACGTGCCCCGACCTCGGCGCCATCGAGCCCGTGCCCCAGCCGCTGCGGCTGTTGGCCCGGCGCTGGTCGCGCGACCTCGCCGCCGCGCAGACCGTCGCCGTCGTGGAGGCCGGCGGGCGCGCCGTGTCGGTCGGCGACCTGCTCAGCGAGGCCTTCTCCGCCGAGCCGCACGTGATGTTCAGCAAGGACCGCTTCCACCCCAGCCCCGCCGGGTACGCCCGCGTGGCCGCCGCCCTGCTGCCGACCGTCAGCGCCGCGCTCGACCTCTTCGGCGAGCGCAGCCAGCCGACGGAGCCCAACCTGCAGCGCGGCGAGAGCGTCGGCCCCCTTGTCGTGGCCGCCACCAAGGCGGTCACCCACCCGGGCACCGAGGTCGCGCCCGCGGAGGTCGGCGGGCAGGTGCGCGGCGCCCAGGGACGCTGGGCGGTCCTGCTGCACCGCATCCGGCCGGCCGTGCCGATCCCCGGGCTGCCCGGCGCGGGGGCGGCGAAGCCCGTCGTCGAGGTGCCCGGGGGGAACCGCGCGACCGCGGACGACGCGTACGCTCCCCCGAGCCCTGGCCCGCAGCAGCCGGACCCCGTTCCCGAGGCGCACGACGCCGACGCGCCGCATGGCGATCCCACGAGCGCGTCGGACGCCGCCCTGTCCTGACCGCCCCAGCGGCTACCCGTGAGCCGGTGCGGGGAAGGGGCCGTCCGCAGCTGCGGACGGCCCCTTCGTCGGTGCCGAGCGTCAGCCGATCGACATGATCTGGCCCGCCTCGGGCGCCTTGATGCCGAGGTCCGCGTTCCACTTGGAGAAGTCGAGCTGCCCGGGGCTCTTCGAGGAACCGGTGAAGCGCACGACCTCGTTCTTGTCCTTGGACACGTAGAGGGCGCCCTCGGACTTGCCCTTCTTGTCGGTCAGCACCCAGCAGTCCACGCCGCCGACGTTCTCGGTCGCGACGTCCGTGGCCAGCTGCTCGGGCGTCACCGCACCGAACGCCTTCTGCAGGAAGCTGCTGAGGCTGAGGCTCTGGGTCATCGACCCGGCCGACGCGGGCGCCTTGATGAACTTGTCACCGGCCTTCTGGACGGAGGCGGGCGCGCCCTGCTTCTTCCAGAAGGTGGCGTCACCCTGGATGTAGACGCCGTCCCCGACCGAGATGACCCGGGCCTTGCCGTCACCCTCCATCGCGATCGCGATGTCGGCGGTCTTGCCGTCGCTCGTGCCCTTGAAGTCGATCCTGATCGTCTTGCCGTTCTGGTCGACCTGGCCGACGAAGGCGCCCGACCTCGCCGCCAGCGCGTTGCTCTTCGCCTTTTCGAGGATGGCCGAGGCGCCCGTCGCGTCCCCGGGGGCACTCGTCCCGGTGGTGGGGGAGCTGCCGGACGTGGCCGCGGTGGCGGGCGCGGAGGAGGAGGACGTCGCGGTCGAGCCGGCCGTACTGCCGGCCGTCGGCGTCTCGGACTTCGAGCACGCGGCGGCGCCGAGGCTGATGGCGAGGGCGCCACTCACGGCGACGACGCGGGTCGTGAAGGTGTTCATGTGCTGGTGCTCCCCTGATCATCGGGTCGCCCGGGCGGGTCCGGACGGGAGCCGGCGCGGTGGGCGCGACGACTCGTCCAGCCTAGCGTCGGGCCAGGCGGACGCCTCCGCCGTACCCGTTCGGTCGCCCCCGCCTCGAGCGCCTCGAAGCGGCGAGACGCACGTCATGCCGGGCGGCCTGTCCAACCGGCGCGAGGACGTCCTACCATCGGGTGGACTGAGCAAGCGCTTAGTCGCCCGCCGCAGCGCCTTCGCGCTACGCGGGCCGTCGAAGCCGTACCAGGAGATCCCCGTGACCGAAGCCGTCATCGTCTCGACCGCCCGCTCGCCGTTCGGCCGGGCCTTCAAGGGCTCGCTCAAGCAGGTCCGCCCCGACGACCTCGCCGCGACCGTCATCCAGGCCGCTCTCGACAAGGTGCCTGCGCTCGACAAGCGCCTCGTCGAGGACCTCTACCTCGGCTGCGCCGAGCCGTCCGGCCGGCACGGGTCCAACATGGCCAAGGTCGTCGCCACCCTGCTCGACATCGACGCGACCCCGGCCGCCACGATCAACCGCTTCTGCGCCTCCTCGGCCCAGACGACGCGGATGGCCTTCCACGCCATCAAGGCCGGCGAGGGCGACATCTTCGTCTCTGCCGGGGTCGAGTGCGTCTCGCAGTACACCGACTGGGCCGGCGCCGGAGGCGCCAAGGAGGACCAGCAGAACGGCCGGTTCGCCGAGGCGCAGGCCCGCACCAAGCGCATCGCCGAGACCAACGAGACGTGGACCGACCCCCGCGAGGAGGGCCTGCTGCCCGACATCTACATCGCGATGGGCCAGACGGCCGAGAACGTCGCGACGGCATACGGCATCTCGCGCGAGCGCCAGGACGAGTGGGGCGTCACGTCGCAGAACCGCGCCGAGGCGGCCATCGGGCGCGGCTTCTTCGACTGGGAGATCACGCCGGTCACGACCCCGGACGGCACGGTCGTGACCACGGACGACGGCCCGCGCGCCGGCGTGACGCTCGACGCCGTACAGGCGCTCAACCCGGTCTTCCGCCAGCAGGGCACCGTCACGGCCGGCAACTGCTGCCCGCTCAACGACGGCGCTGCAGCCCTCGTCATCACGAGCGACACCAAGGCGAAGGAGCTCGGCCTCGAGCCGCTCGCCCGTGTCGTCTCGACGGCCGCGACCGGCCTCTCCCCCGAGATCATGGGTCTCGGCCCCGTCGAGGCGACCAACCTGGCGCTCAAGCGTGCGGGCCTGTCGATCGGCGACATCGACCTCTACGAGATCAATGAGGCCTTCGCCGCCCAGGTCATCGGCTCGGCCGACCAGATCGGCATGGACTACGACAAGCTCAACGTCAACGGCGGCGCGATCGCGATCGGCCACCCGTTCGGCGCCACCGGGGCCCGCATCACCGGCACCCTGATCAACGCGCTGCGCGAGCGCGACGGCCAGTTCGGTCTCGAGACGATGTGCGTCGGCGGGGGCCAGGGCATGGCCGTCATCTTCGAGCGCCTCAGCTGACACGACGCTCTTCCCCGACACGACGTCGAGTGGGCACTTTCCCTCCGTGGAAAGTGCCCACTCGACGTCTGGAGGGTGCCGCGCCGGCTGGGGAGGCCCGTCTAGAGGGCGCGGCGTATGCCGGCCAGTGCGTCCACGACTCCGGCGGGGTCGCTCTCGGGCTCGGTCGTGAAGAGGTCGAAAACCATGACGGTCAGCTGGTCCATGACGGCGGCCGGGCCGAGGTCCGGCACCTGCCGCGGAGCGGCCCCGCGGGCTTGAGCGACACGGTCGGCGAGGGACTGGACGAGAAGGCGCACGGACGGCATACGCGAAAGCGCGCGGTCGAGCGGCAGCTGGTGCCACCGCTCGACCACGCGCCGGAGCTCGTCGGACACCTCGTGCGGGGTCGGCGAACCCGAACGCGAAGGTGTCATGGAGCCGTCAGTCGCGCAGGCGCGCGAAGAGCCGGACGAACTCGATGTAGAGCCACACGATCGAGACGATCAGGCCGTGGGCGAGCAGCCAGGAGTACTTCCTGGGGGCGCCCACCCGGACGGCGTTGTCGATCGTGTCGAAGTCGATGGCCAGGGAGTACGACGCGAGTCCGACGCCGAGGATCGACAGGACGAGACCCAGGCCGCCGCTGCCGCCGAAGCCCCAGCCGCTGATGACGCCGGTCATGAGGAGCACGACCTGCAGCAGCGAGAAGAGGCCGTAGCCGACGATCGCGAAGAAGAACATCCGACGGGTCTTGTCGTTGACCTTGACGAAGCCCGTCGCGTAGCCGACGTACATCGCGACGAAGACGCAGAGCGTCGCGAGGACGGCCATCTGGACGACACCGTCGTACTTGGGGATCGACGCGATGTACTGGCTGAAGGCGCCGAGGAACGCGCCCTGCAGGACGGCGTAACCCACGAGCAGCGGCACCGACACCTTCTTCCTGAAGGCGATGACGAAGCCGAGGACCAGCGTGCCGAACATGCCGCCGAGCCAGAACGGCAGCGTCATGGCGGAGTTGGCCTCGGTCCAGAACCACGAGACGCCGGCGACGGCGACCGTGACGACGAAGAGCGTGAGGCTCTTGACGACGACGTCGTCGACCGTGACGCGGCCGGTGTCGACCGGGCCGGCCGGTGCCCGGTTGTACATGTCGTTGAGCTGGCCGGCCGTCAGGGTGTCCTGGGTGGCGTAGCCGGCGGCCGGCTGCTGCGGACTGCCCTGGGGCGAGCCGAAGCCGGCGTAGCGCTCCTTCTCGATCTGCTTGTTGAGCCGGTCGAAGACCGGGTTTCCACCTGCCATGTGAGTGCGCTCCTAAAAGCACTGGGTGCCACGACCCGCGACTGGGCGTGACGACTGTCCCCAAGAGTAAGCGAACGCACCCCACTGGAAGGTTCCCGTGCGGGGGCGCCACCGTCGCACTGACCTACCGACGGCATACTGGGCACCGCACACTGAGCACCGCGCCCCCGTGGCCCAACCGGCAGAGGCAGGCGACTTAAAATCGCCACAGGTGAGGGTTCGAGTCCCTCCGGGGGTACGTGGCGGGCGCGGGGCGTCCGGGAACAGTTCGGTCACGACCCGCCCACGCCTTGGCGTGGTGGGGCGGCCAGGCGCCTGCTCCGCCTAGACTGGCCTGCGAGAGCGAGGTCCGTGGGGTGCCTCGACGCGTCCCGTGACGGAGTCTGTGCGCTGCAGGCGCCACTCTCGTCCAGACGAAGGAGCAGCGAGTGCTGGAGCATCGTGTCGCTGGTGCGACAGCTCCCGCGCGCAGGCCAGGGGTGATCGAGCCCCTCGTCGTCGACTTCGCCGACCGGTTCGCGGCCGCCTTGCGCCGCAGCTGGGCCGACCCGATGGTGCGTCGGGGCATGCTCGGCACCTCACTTGTGGCCGCCGGCTCCATCAGCCCGGCCTTCCTGCCCGCCGACACCTTCGAGCTGCCGGCCTCTCCCCTCATCGAGCGCTTCGGTCTCGAGTGGCTCGGCACCGGGGCCGGCCGGGTGCTGACGACCATCCTGCTGGCCGTCGGCATGGCGCTGCTGGTCGACGCCTGGCTGCGGATGCGTCCGGTCCACGGCCGCAAGGCGCCGTCGCTCGCCTGGCTGCTGTGGAGCCTGCCGCTGATGGTGGCGCCGCCGCTGTTCAGCCGCGACGCGTACAGCTACGCCGCGCAGGGCCAGATCGTGCTGCGCAACATGGACCCGTATGCCGTCGGCCCGTTCTGGGTGCCGGGGCCGTTCGCCGACCAGGTCGACCCGATGTGGGTCGACACGCCCGCTCCCTACGGCCCGCTGGCGCTGCAGGTCCAGCACGCCATCGTGGCCGTCTTCCCTGAGAACGCCTACGTCTCCGCCCTCGCCATGCGGTTGCCCGCGCTCCTCGCGGTGGGACTGCTCGCGTACGCCCTGCCCCGTCTGGCTGAGCGCTACGGCGTGAGCGGTCGGCACGCCCTGTGGTTGGGCGTGCTCAACCCCCTCGTCCTGATGCATTTCGTCGGCGGCGCCCACGGCGATGCGGTGATGGTCGCCCTCGTCGCGCTCGCCCTGCTGCTCGCCAGCCGGGGCCAGCTCGTCGTCGCCGCGATGACGATCGCCGCCGCCGCGGCCTACAAGCAGACCGCGGTGCTCGCGCTCATCGGCGTCGTTGGCATGGCCGCGCAGGCGCAGACGGACCTCGCCCCCGGAGCCACCGCGCGGCTGCGGGCGATGGCCCGGCACGGCCTCGTCTACGGCGGGATCACCGCCGCGACGTTCACCGGCATCACCGCGGTCACCGGTCTCGGCTGGGGCTGGATCCCCAACCTCTCGGTGCCGGTGACGCTGCGCTCCATGCTCTCGCCGCCGACCTTCGTCGGCAGCGTGATCGAGTGGCTGATGCGGGTTGGCGGCATGCCCGAGACCGTGGCCAGCGCACCGGTGCCGATCGCGCAGACCATCGGACTGTTCGCCGGCGTGGCGGGCATCGTCTGGATCGTCTGGCACGTCGCCCCTCGCAACCCGGTGCTCGCGACGGCGGGGGCGCTGCTCGTGCTGTGCGCCTCGGGCCCCGTCATCCACCCGTGGTACCTCCTCTGGGGCGGGCTGCTGCTGGCGGCCGTGCGCCTGTCGGCCAAGCACGTGCGGGCCGTCGTCTTCGTCACGCTCTTCTTCGTCACCTACGGCGTCGTCGACGCGACCGTCTCCAACGGCACGTGGGCCCTCGGGGTCTCGGCGGCGCTGTGGATGTTGGCCAGGTGGCGCGCCAACCGCCGCCGGGTCCAGGAGCAGTCGGACCAGCCGGTGCTCAGGGCAGCCCTGCCGCGCAGCTGACGGCGTGCCGGCCGGCCCTCAGTCGCGGCGTGCGACGCTGAGCGCGATGCCGTCGAGGATGTCGTGCTCCGACGTCACGACCTGCGTGACACCGGCCCGCTCCACGACGCGCTCCACGACCCGGCGCCACACGAGGGCGCCGGCGCCGATGACGTCGACTCGCCCCGGGTGCATGTAGGGCAGCTCGGCGCGCTGCGCCCGCGACATCCCGAGCAGGTCGTCGCAGGCGGCCACCATGTCCGCCGGCGCCGAGCGCGCGAGGTGGATGCGTTCGGGGTCGTATGCCGTGAGGCGCAGCAGGTGCGCCGTGATCGTCGTGACGCTGCCGGCCAGTCCGATCAGGGTTGCGACGCCGGCGATCGGCACGACGGACTCGGCGAGGTCGAGGGCGGCGTCGATGTCTCTGGTCGCCGCCGCGACCTCCTGGTCGGTGGGCGGGTCGGTGACGAGGTGGCGTTCGGTCATGCGCACGCAGCCGATGTCGACCGAGCGGGCGGCCTCGACGTGGTCGGTGCCGCGGACCAGCTCGGTCGAGCCGCCTCCCAGGTCGACCACGAGGTAGGGCCCCGCGACCCCTTGAGCGGCCAGGCCGCCGGTCGCACCGGCGAAGGAGAGCGCCGCCTCCTCGTCACCGGAGACGACCTCCGGGAACACCTCGGTGCCGTAGTGCTCGACGAAAGCCGCGCGAACGCCCTCGATGAAGTCGGCGGCATTGCGCGCGTCGCGTGACGCCGACGTGGCGACGAAGCGGACTCGCACGGCGTCCAGCTCACGACACGCGGCGGCATAGTCCCCCGTGACGGCCAGGGTGCGCTCCATCGACTCGGGGGCGATGACCCCGGTGCGGTCGACCCCGTGGCCGAGCCGGACGATCTCCATGCGGCGGCGGACGTCCGTGAGCGCGCCGGTGCCGGGGTCGATGTCGGCGACGAGCAGGCGGATCGAGTTCGTGCCGCAGTCGATCGCACCGACCCTGATGGTGCCGGCGGGTGTCGGGTCAGTCACGGGAAGCCTCCTGGGCGAGGTCCTCGGCGGCATGCAGGGCCGCGCACGACGTCGGCTGCCACCAGTCGTCGAGCATGGCCAGCGCCTCGTCACCGAGCGGGTTGACGCCGTGGCCGGCGGCGAGCGAGTGGCCGACGAGCACGTGCAGGCACTTGACGCGGGTCGGCATGCCTCCGGCGGAGATTCCCGCGATCTCGGGCACCTCGCCGAGCTCGGCCCGCTGGGCGAGGTAGTGCTCGTGGGCCCGGTCGTAGGCCGCGGCGAGCTGCTCGTCGCGCGCGAGTCGCTCGGTCATCTCCTTCATCACGCCGGCCGTCTCGAGGGTGCTGACGGCGCCGGTCAGGCGAGGGCAGGTGGCGTAGTAGGTCGTCGGGAACGGTGTGCCGTCGGGCAGCCGGGGCTCGGTGCGCAGGACGTCGGGCTCGCCGCAAGGGCACCGGTGGGCCACCTCCGCGACGCCGCGGGGAGGCCGGCCGAGCTGCCGCTCGACCGCGTCGAGGTCGGCACGGTCGACGGGCTGTCGGGACGAAGGTGCGGGGTCGTTCACGGCGGGACTCACTTCTCGGGTTGCCGACACCCGGCTCACTTGGGGCGGACGACGCCGGCACTGGGACGGTCGGCGATCTGGACGGACTGCCACACCTTGCCGTACCAGGGGGAGTCGGCATTGGCCAGCGGGGCGGCCACGACGGGACGCGGGGCGGGCGGAGCGCTCACCGTGTCGGCCGAGGGGTCGATCACGGTGTAGGCCCGGTCGCCGACGCGCACGAACTTCAGGCGCTCGCGGGCCTGGACCTCGATGTAGGCGGGGTCCTTCCACAGTGCGGCCTGACGCTCGAGCTCCTGCACCGTCTGGCGCTGGCCGGCGACCTTGTCCTGCATGGCTGCTGCGTCACCGCGCTGCTGCACGAGCGAGCGCAGCGTGGGCACGATCGTCACGGCGAGCATGACGAGGATGCCGAGCAGGATGGCCCCGCGCACCCAGGCGGTCGAGGCGGACGGTGGCGTCGTCTGGGGCGTGCGCGGGCGTGCCGCGAGGGCGGGACGCTCCTTGCCTGCACCCGGACGACTGGCGCGAGAGGCTCCCGGTCGGGACTGCCCGGGGCGGCTCGCCGATCCGGATCCGGTTCGCGGTGTCTGGCGCGGTGTCTGGCGAGGTGTCTGGCGTGGGGTCTGGCGAGCTGCGGCCGGTCGCGCGCCACCGCCCGGGCGGCCCGTCGAGGACGGGCGGCCCGGGCGTGACGGTGTGCGGTCGGCCACGTGCTCAGCCCTCGGCGCCGAAGCGGGCGGCGTCGAAGCGCGGGAAGGCGCCCGTGCCGGCGTAGACCGCGGCATCGTCGAGCTCCTCCTCGATGCGCAGCAGCTGGTTGTACTTCGCGACGCGCTCGGAGCGGGCCGGGGCGCCGGTCTTGATCTGGCCGCAGTTGGTGGCGACGGCGAGGTCGGCGATGGTGACGTCCTCGGTCTCCCCCGAACGGTGGCTCATCATGCAGCGGTAGCCGTTGCTCTGCGCCAGGGCGACGGCGTCGAGAGTCTCGGTGAGCGTGCCGATCTGGTTGACCTTGACGAGAAGCGCGTTGGCGGTGCCGGTGGAGATGCCGCGGCCGAGACGCTCGGGGTTGGTGACGAAGAGGTCGTCGCCGACGATCTGCACCTTGGTGCCGAGCAGCTCGGTCATGGACCTCCAGCCGTCCCAGTCCTCCTCGTTGAGCGGGTCCTCGATGGACACGAGCGGGTAGGCCTCGACGAGCTCGGCGTAGTAGGCGACCATCTCGTCGGCCGACTTGCTCGCTCCCTCGAAGGCGTAGGACCCGTCCTGGAAGAACTCCGACGCGGCGACGTCGAGGGCGAGCGCGATGTCCCGGCCGGGCTCGTAGCCGGCGGCCCGGATCGCCTCGAGGATGAGGTCGAGGGCTGCCCGGTTGGACTCGAGGTCCGGCGCGAAGCCGCCCTCGTCACCGAGGCCGGTGGCCAGACCGCGCTCGTGCAGAACCTTCTTGAGCGAGTGGTAGACCTCGGCGCCCCACCGGAGGGCCTCACGGAAGGTCGGGGCGCCGATCGGCGCGATCATGAACTCCTGGATGTCGACGTTGGAGTCGGCGTGCGACCCGCCGTTGAGGATGTTCATCATCGGCACCGGAAGCACGTGCGCGTTCGGGCCTCCGACGTAGCGGAAGAGCGGCAGGCCCGCGGACTCGGCAGCGGCGTGCGCGACGGCGAGCGAGACGCCGAGGATGGCGTTGGCGCCGAGGTTCTCCTTGTTGGCCGATCCATCCAGCGTCATCATCTCCGCGTCGATGAGGCGCTGCTCGCTGGCGTCGAACCCGACGAGCCGCGGGTTGATCTCCTCGATGACGGCGTCGACGGCCTGCTCGACGCCCTTGCCGAGGTAGCGGCCCTTGTCGCCGTCGCGACGCTCGGACGCCTCGAAGGCGCCCGTCGACGCGCCCGACGGGACGGCGGCGCGAGCGAACGTGCCGTCGTCGAGTCGGATCTCGACCTCGACGGTGGGGTTGCCGCGCGAGTCCAGGATCTCGCGGGCGCCAATCTCCTCAATGCTGGCCACTTGGCTCTCTCCTGTGCTGGTGCTGCTCGTCGTACTTCGAATGGGCGCGTATGCCGGGTCGCTGGGTCGTGCTCGGCGGGTGCGAGCCGCGGCGGTGCAAACCCGCACCTACCCAGTGGTCGGCGCTGGGCCCGAGCCTAACGCCCGGGGCGCGCTGCCCGACGGAGCGACCCGGCATACGAGCGGGCGAAGGGATGAATCGGAGCACTGGCACAAGACATCCGCGCAGGCAATGTTTTTTACCTCTTCCTTACCAAGACCTGACCGGGAGCAGGCATACTCGCAACTAGCCATCCGGGGGGGTGGAGCGGTTCGACAAAAGGGCGCCGCTGGGTGCCGGGGGTGGGGTGTGAGACATGGGTCTTCCCATGCGCGAGTCGGGGGTCGTCCTGCTGGACGTGAGCGCGCGTCCTGTGACGCAGCCGCTCAGCGAGAGAGGTCGAGGCCAGCGTCTGCTGCAGCTCGGGATCGCCGGGGGCGACCTCGCCGTGATCGCGGTCGCGACGTCCCTGGCGGCGCTCGGGCGTACGCGTCTGGACATCTTCGAGGCCGCGAACGACGTCAACCAGGTGGCCCAGTCGGTCGGCCTGTGGATCGTCGTCGCCTGGATGCTGGCCAATCTGACGCTCGGCACCTACACGAGCACGCATCTGGGCGCCGGGACCGTCGAGTACGCCCGGGTCTGCAGCGCCGCAGGCCTCACGGCCGGCGCGATCGGGATCCTCAGCTACCTGACGAAGCTCGACCTGTCCCGAGGCTTCTTCGTGCTGATCTTCGCCGTCGGCCTGCCGCTGGTGCTGCTGTGGCGCTGGTACGCCCGCCGGCTGGTGCACCGGGCCCACCTGCACGGCCACCTGCTGACCCGGGTCCTGATCTCCGGCTCGGTCTCGCACGTCGACGACGTGGCCGCGGTGCTGGACCGGGAGCAGTGGCTCGGCTACCGCGTCGTCGGAGCCCTCACGCCGTCGTCCCAACCGACGATCGCGACGCCGCGCGGCGTGCCCGTCGTCGGCACGACGGCGCAGACCGCCACGTCGGTGCTGGCCGAGAAGGCCGACATGGTGATCTTCACCGAGGGCGCGTTCCCGTCGGCCGTCGACTTCCGGCACATCGCCTGGGATCTCGAGGGCCACCACGTGCAGCTGGCGGTCGTCCCGAGCCTCTCGGACATCTCCACAGGCCGGATCGCCATGCGCCCCGTCGGCGGGCTCCCCCTGGTGCACGTGGGCCAGCCCCAGAGCCTGGGCGCCTCGCGCATCCCCAAGCGTCTCTTCGACGTGGTCGGCGCCACCATGCTGCTCCTCGTGGGCCTCCCGCTCA
Organism: Terrabacter sp. FW104-15G4B; assembly: GCF_058790095.1. Taxonomy (NCBI): domain Bacteria; kingdom Bacillati; phylum Actinomycetota; class Actinomycetes; order Micrococcales; family Intrasporangiaceae; genus Terrabacter; species Terrabacter sp. FW104-15G4B. The sequence continues at coordinate 88,298 of NZ_JBYTCI010000013.1, forward strand.
TCGTGCTGGCGGCCGTCGCCGTCAAGCTCCAGGACGGCGGACCGGTGCTCTTCCGCCAGACGCGCGTCGGCCGTGACGGCGTGCTCTTCGAGTGCCTGAAGTTCCGGAGCATGGTCATGGACGCCGAGGCACGGCTCTCGGCGGTCAGCCACCTCAACGCCAATGCGGACGGCGTGCTCTTCAAGGCCCAGCACGACCCGCGCATCACGCGCGTGGGCGGCATCCTGCGCCGGCTCTCGATCGACGAGCTCCCGCAGCTGGTCAACGTCATCAACGGCGACATGAGCCTCGTCGGCCCCCGACCGGCTCTGCCGTCGGAGGTCAGCCGGTACGCGCCCGACGTCGAGCGGCGCCTCCACGTGCGCCCGGGCATGACCGGTCTGTGGCAGGTCTCGGGCCGCAGCGACCTCTCGTGGGACGACACCGTGCGGCTCGACCTCTACTACGTCGACAACTGGTCGATCGTGCAGGACCTCGCCATCGTGGCCAAGACCATCCACGCCGTCGTCCGCCCGCGCGGCGCCTACTGACGACGCCCCACAGCTCGGCCAGGGCCGCGTCGTCACCCGAGCGACGCGGCCCTGGCCGTGGCACCACCGATGCGGTCGTATGCCGTCCGGTCGGCTCAGGCGTCCAGGTGGGGGTGCGAAGTCGGCTCTGCTTGCAGGTCGCTCGCCGCCTCGGAGGCCGCCTCGGAGGCCGCCTCGGAGGCCACCTGGGAGGCCACCTCGAGCCGGCGCAGGGTCTCGCGGAGCGCCGCCTCCGCGTCGACCCCCTCACCCTTGGCCTGGCGCACGAGGCCGAGCAGCCGGCCGCCGAGACCGCCGGCGTCGACGGCAACGTCGACCAGGTCGTCACGTCCGGCCCGCTGCAGGCGTGAGACGTACTTCTCGGCCCGGGCGAGTGCCGGCAAGGAGCTGGGGACACCCTCGACGGGATGCATGCGGTGCTGCTTCTCGTCGGCCTTGATCGTCGCCCAGTTGGCCTCGACCGCCTCGGCGGTGTCGGCCTCCACGTCGGCGAAGACGTGCGGGTGGCGACGCACGAGCTTGTCGACGAGGGCACCGGCGACGTCGTCGATCCCGAACGGCTCGCTGGGGTGCTCCTCGGCGACGCGGGACTGGAAGGCGATCTGCAGCAACAGGTCGCCGAGCTCCTCCTGCATGTGGTCGCGGTCACCGCCCTCGATGGCCTCGATGGCCTCGTGGGCCTCCTCGAGCAGGTAGGGCACGAGCGACGCGTGGGTCTGCTCGGCGTCCCACGGGCAGCCGCCGGGCGAGCGGAGCCGGTCCATGACGGCGACGACGTCGAGCAGGCGCGCACCGGGCACGTCGAAAGAGCCGATGAGCAGCTCGACGTCAGGCGGCTCCGGCAGCCGCGTCACCTCGACCGCGATGGCGTCGCTGAGGCCGGGGTCGCCGTCGGACGACCCGACCCACACGACGTCGCCCGCCTCGGCGGCGGTCACGAGGTCACGGGCCAGCTCAGCCGGGTGCCCCTCCTCGCGGGGAGTCACCTCGATGCCGGCCTCCACCAGGGCGGCGACCTGCGGCTCGTCGGAACGGCCCCACACGACATACGCCTGCTCGAGGCTGCTCCACGCCTCCCGGGTCAGCAGGCCGGGAGCGATGCGTGGGGTGGTGACGAGCAGGACGACACGGGCGGTCACGGCGGCGCGCCGGCTGCCTACTGGGCCGTGGCCGGAGCGGCGTTGGTGCCCGGCTTGACCCAGTTGGGCGTCTGCTGGCCGAGGGTGAAGTAGACCGGCCCCTGGTCGGACTGCACGACGGTGCCGTACCTGGGGTTGACGCTGATGTCGGCCTTCTTGAGGTCGGCGCGGTAGGCGGCGACGTCGGCCGGCGTCATCTTCTGCGACTGGATGAGCGCGACCGCCTCGACGAACTCCTTCGTCGTGTCGGTGGCACCGGGGATGGAGGCGATCACCGAGGCGTAGGTCGCGTCGGGCTTCCAGCTGCCCGACTTGGCGACGACGTCCTTCAGCAGCGGCGCGGCGACGAGTGCCGTGACGACGATGTTCTGGGCGAAGTCGAGCTTGGCCGCCTTGAGCTGGTCGTACGTCTGCTGCACGTCGGACTCGTGGATGACCTGGCCGTTGACGACCGCCGCGGCCTGCTGACGCGTGTCGAAGCCGCACCCGCCGAGCAGCGACACGGCGCCGATAGCGGCGATGCCGACGACGGCGACGCGCCTCGCGGGTTTAGCAGACCGAGCCTTCACGAATTTCCTCCTCTGGCGGATGCGTCTGACATCCTACGGGGCTCCGACGGAGGACGTGGCAGCGCCCGACGATGCCCGCGAGGACGCCGCCGACGCGGCGGCGATGTCGTCGAGCAACACCGCCGTGATGAGCTGGCGAGCCCACGTGAGCACCTCGACGTCGCGCAGCGGTTTGCCGCCGACCCGGGCCGTCATGGGCGCGGGGACGAGGATCGTGCCGAGCGCCTCCTTGACGATGGTCCCGGGGTAGAGCCGCATGAGGCGCAGCTGCTGGCTCTCGCGCAGGTCCTTGACCGGGCCGAAGCGCACGACCTTGCCCTGCACCCCGATGTCGCCGATGCGGGCGGCCCGCGCGACGACGCGCAAGCGGGCGACCTCGAGGAGGTTGAGCACCGGCTCGGGCGGGGCGCCGTAGCGGTCGCGCAGCTCGGCCTCGATCTCGTCGACGGCCTCGAACGTCTCGACCGTCGCCAGCTTCTTGTAGGCCTCGAGGCGCAGGCGCTCCCCCGGCACGTAGTCGTGCGGCAGGTGCGCGTCGACGGGCAGCTCGATCTTGATCTCGGCCGGCACGTCCACCGCGTCGCCACGGAAGTCGGCCACCGCCTCGCCGATGAGCCGGACGTAGAGGTCGAAGCCGACGCCTTGGATGTGGCCGGACTGCTCGCCGCCGAGGAGGTTGCCGGCGCCGCGGATCTCGAGGTCCTTCATCGCCACAGCCATGCCGGAGCCGAGGTCGGTGTTGCTCGCGATGGTGCGGAGGCGGTCGTGCGCCGTCTCGGTCATCGGCTTCTCGGGCGGGTAGAGGAAGTAGGCGTAGGCCCGCTCCCGTCCACGACCGACGCGGCCTCGCAGCTGGTGCAGCTGGGAGAGACCGAGCATGTCGGAGCGCTCGACGATGAGGGTGTTGGCGTTGGAGATGTCGAGGCCGGTCTCGACGATCGTCGTGCAGACGAGGACGTCGAAACGCTTCTCCCAGAAGTCCTCGACGACCTGCTCGAGCTTGTGCTCACCCATCTGGCCGTGGGCCGTCGCGATGCGCGCCTCGGGGACGAGCTCGCGCAACCTGGCCGCTGCCTTCTCGATGCTGCTCACCTTGTTGTGCACGAAGAAGACCTGGCCCTCGCGCAGCAGCTCGCGCCGGACGGCGGCGGTGATCTGCTTCTCGTCATAGGCGCCGACGAAGGTCAGCACCGGGTGGCGCTCCTCGGGCGGCGTTGCGAGAGTGGACATCTCGCGGATTCCGGTGACCGCCATCTCGAGCGTGCGCGGGATCGGAGTGGCCGACATCGAGAGCACGTCGACGGCCGTGCGCATCGTCTTGAGCAGCTCCTTGTGCTCGACGCCGAAGCGCTGCTCCTCGTCGATGATGACGAGGCCGAGGTCCTTGAACTTCGCGTCCTTGGCGAGCAGCCGGTGGGTGCCGATGACGAGGTCGATGCTGCCGTCGGCCATGCCGACCATGACCTCCTTGGCCTCCTTGTCGCTCTGGAAGCGGGAGAGGGAGGCCACCTTGACCGGGAACTGCGAGTAGCGCTCGGAGAAGGTCTGCTGGTGCTGGCTGACGAGCAGGGTGGTGGGCACGAGCACCGCCACCTGCTTGCCGTCCTGGATCGCCTTGAAGGCGGCGCGCACCGCGATCTCGGTCTTGCCGTAGCCGACGTCGCCGCAGATCAGCCGGTCCATCGGGACCTGCTTCTCCATGTCGGCCTTGACCTCGTCGATGCTGACGAGCTGGTCGGGCGTCTCGACGTAGCCGAAGGCGTCCTCGAGCTCGCGCTGCCACGGGGTGTCGGGCGCGAACGCGTGGCCCTTCGTGGCCTGGCGGGCGCTGTAGAGGCGGATCAGGTCGGCGGCGATCTGCTTGACGTAGCGCTTGGCCCGCGACTTCGTCTTGGTCCAGTCGGAGCCGCCCATCTTGTTGAGGGTGGGCTCCTCGCCACCGACGTACTTGGTCACCTGGTCGAGCTGGTCGGTGGGGACGAAGAGACGGTCGCCCGGTTGCCCCCTCTTGCCCGGGGCGTACTCGATGACGAGGTACTCGCGGGTGGCGCCGGCGACGGTCCGCTGCATCATCTCGACGAAGCGGCCGACGCCGTGCTGCTCGTGCACGACGTGGTCGCCGGGGCGCAGCTGGAGCGGGTCGACCTGGTTGCGGCGGCGTGACGGCATACGCCGCATGTCCTTGGTGGAGGTGCCGCTGCCCGGCTGGCCGGTGAGATCGGTTTCGGTGATGATCTCGATGCGGCCGCCCTCGTGGACGAAGCCGCGCCCGAGGGGCGCGCACGTCACGCTGACGAAGCCTGCCTCGAGGGAGTCGCCGGTCGCCGGGTCGAGGGATCGCACCGGCACCTCGTTGTCGCGCAGCACCTCGCCGACGCGCTTGGCCAGGCCCGGGCCCTCCGTGACGACCGCGATCGCCCAGCCGTCACTGACCCGCTCACGCAGGTGCTCGACGGCGCGGTCGGTGTCGCCGCGGAAGGCCTCGGCGTCGACCGTGCGCACCGCGATGCGCTCGTCGACGTCGTCGTCCTCGATGACGAGCTCGGCGTCGGCGACGAACGGCGTCAGCGTCCACCACGCCAGCGCGAGCCGCTCGGCGAGGGCCCGGACGTCGGCCAGCGACCAGTACGAGGCGCTGCCGAGCAGCGACTGGAGATCGACGGGCACCTGGTTGCCGGCGGCGGCGTTGGCCCAGCTGGCCTCGAGGAACTCCTCGCTCGTGGCGACGAGGTCGTGCGCGCGCCGGCGGATCCGCTCGGGGTCGGCGAGCAGGACGATGGCCCGCTTCGGCAGGACGTCGAGGACCGACTCCATGCCGTCGACGAGGGCCGGCGCGAGGGACTCCATGCCCTCGACGGCGATGCCCTCAGCCACCTTGGAGAGCATCTCGGCCACGCCGGGCAGCTGGTCGGCGAGCGCACGGGCGCGGGCGCGTACGTCGTCGGTGAGCAGCAGCTCGCGGCACGGCGGCGCCCAGAGCCCGTGGTCGGCGATCTCGAGGGAGCGCTGGTCGGCGACCTTGAACCAGCGCACCTCCTCGACGGTGTCGCCCCAGAACTCGATGCGCACCGGGTGCTCCTCGGTGGGCGGGAAGACGTCGAGGATGCCACCGCGCACGGCGAACTCTCCCCGGCGCTCGACGAGGTCGGTGCGGGTGTACGCGGCGTTGACGAGGGCATCAACGACGTCCTCGAGCGGGCGCTCGTCGCCGGCGCGGAGCGCGACGGGCACCAGGTCGCCGAGGCCCTTGGTCAGCGGCTGGAGGATGGCGCGGACGGGAGCCACCACCACGGAGAGCGGGCCGTATGCCGGGTCTCCCGGCTCGGGGTGAGCCAGCCGCCGCAGCACGGCCAGTCGCCGCCCCACGGTGTCGCTGCGGGGCGAAAGGCGCTCGTGCGGCAGGGTCTCCCACGACGGGAAGACCGCGACGCGGTCGGGCGCCAGGAAGGCGCCGAGTGCGCCGGCGAGGTCCTCGGCCTCGCGGGTCGTCGCCGTGACCACGACGACGGGGGCGGACCCGGAGGCGGCGCCGGCGGCCTCGTCGAACTGCCGCGCGAGGGCGGCGACGAGGAAGGGCCGCGTGCCGTCGCTGGCAGAGATGTCGACCAGGCGTGCGTTATCGACCTGGTCGAGGACGTGGCGGACATCAGGAAGCGCCCCGAAGGCGCTGAGAAGAGGGTGCGACATCAGGCTGCCAGTCTAGGCGTCCGCGGTGACGCTGCCGGACGGGCAGGGGCGCCTCCCGCCGGACGCCCACGGGGCCGGTAGCCCGGGTGTCCCGACCGGGATTCGGGAAAGCGACGCCGCACGACCGGACGCCGGTGCAGCATGGGTCGGGGGCTCGCAGCCGGAGGTGGGATGGGTGACACGCGTGGCCGGCACCGAGCGCATGCGTCGTGGCGGCCCCGTCCCCGGTCCGGCGAGGCGGTCTGGCGACCTGGCTGGCCATCGGCTTGGGGATCCTCTTCCTGGCGCTGACGGTGCTGGTCGTCACCGGGGTCACGCAGCCGCTCGACTCGGCGGTCTTCCACCGCCTGCGACCCGGGGACGGATGGGGGGACGCACAGATCCGCTGGAGCCCCTGGATGAGCCGGCTGAGACCCCAGCACGGATACGTGCTGCTGGGCGCCACGTCGGTCGCCGCGGCGCTGTGGCGCCGGTCCTGGTGGCCGCTGGTCTTCGCCGTGGTGCTCGCCGGGGTCTCCGGCGTCGTCACCGTCGCCGTGAAGGTCGCCACCCACCGGCCTGACCCTCACGGCTTCGTCACCGAGAGCGGTGGGTCCTACCCGTCGGGGCACACGGTCGCCCTCGTCGTCTGCCTCGGCGCCTGCCTGCTCCTCGTCTGGCCCAGGGTGCACTGGTGGCTGTGGGCCCCCCTCCTCGTGGCGCTCTCGCTCATGACGAGTGGTCTTCTCGTGTCCGGGGCCCACTGGCTCACCGACGTGCTGGGCGGGGCCCTCCTGGCCTTCGCGCTCCTCGCCTGCAGCAGTCGAACGATGCTGCGCAACAGGGCCCACCGCCGGGAGCACGCCGCGGTTGTCGCCGTGACACCAGCGATCACCGACGGAGGCTGACTCCTCAGCAGTACTCAGACCTCGGCCCGGGCTGCGTGCAGAAAGGTGAGAAGCCGCGGAGCGACGGTCTCGACATCGAAGTGTCCGAGGAACTTCTGCCGCGCGGCACGACCTGCGCGAGCCAGCTCGGCAGGGCTGCACAGGAGGTCGATGAGGACGCGCGCGGCAGCCTCGGGGTCGTCGAGGGGCCAGAAGCGGCCCTCCGCCGGGTCGTCGAACAGCTCGGCGACGCCCCCGGACCTGGTGGAGAGGACCGGGAGGCTCGCCGCCATCGCCTCGATGATCGCCAGCGGCAACGACTCCGAGTAGGACGCATGGACGTAGGCGCGGTATCCGGGCAGGCGCCCCTGGACGTCGGTACGGAACCCGTGCAGGTGAACCTGGTCACCGAGCGCCAGCTGGTCGGCCAGGGCGGCAAGACGCGGCCGCTCGACTCCCTCGCCGAACACGTCGAGCGAGTAGACGTGACCGGCCTGCCTGGCGGCCGCGAGCACCCGGAGCAGGAACTCGTGGTTCTTCACCCGCTCCAGGTTGCCCACGGTGACGAGGTCACCCGTGGTCGGGGTGGTGGGAAGGTCCGGGGGCGCCTCGATGAAGTTGGGCAGGACGATGCTGGCCACGTCGTCCACCTGTGGCATCCACTCCCTGATCGCCTCCCGTCCCCACGCGGAGACGAACACCAGGCCGTCAACCTGCTGCAGGACCTCTCGCTCGGTCGCGCGGATCCACCGGTACACCCGGCGCCCGCGCGCGATCTGGCCCTTGTCGGCCCACTCGTCAGCCTGGGAGATCCGGAAGTGGACCGCCAGGACGACCCGCTGGTCTGAACCGGTCCGCGCCGCCAGGGCAGCCCTGGCCGAGACGGGGCACTGCGCGTACACGGTGCAGGCGCCCTCGTCCCTCAGTCGCCGGCGCAGCTCGCGCCGGAGGAAGAGCTCGTGCGACGTCCGGTACCACCACACGTTCGCCGGCCCGTACACCCGCTCGAGCACGACCCGTGCGCCGAACAGGGGCACGAGGACGATTCCGCGCAGCCACGCCCCCCGGGCCCAGCTGTGGGGCGTGACCAGCTCGGCCGGGTCAGCCGTGCGCTCCAGGAAATGCCGTAGCTGGCGCACGTGTGTGTGCACTCCCGTGATGCCTCGTTCACGAGCGACCGTGACGATGACGAGTGGTCGTCGCACCTCGGCCTGGTCGGTGGCCGTGGCCTGCGTGGCCTCACTCGGTCTTGCCGCGTCCTGACTCATGGCTTCCTCACGCTCAGGGCGCGACCGTCTCCGGTTGCTGCCGAGGTCGAGGGCCTCTGCCGCGGCCAGTCGCCTCGCGCTCGAGCGAGGGCCTCGGGCGTCCCGATGTCCACGAAGTAGGCGTCGCCGATGGGCAACCCCCGAGCGCGGCCGACGAGCTGTGGCAGCAGGTGGAGGCCGATGTCGCTCGGCGGGTTCCCGACGAGGTCGATGACGTCTGGCCGGAAGGCATAGAGCCCGGCGTTGGCCAGGTCGCCCCGGGGCTCGGCCGGCTTCTCCTCGAAGGAGGCCACGACGCCGTCTCGCAGCTCGACGATCCCGCACCGAGACGGATCCGGTGCGCGGAAGAGGCCCAGCGTCGCCACGGCACCGGAGTCGCGATGGGCATCGACGAGCAGCCGCAGGTCGAAGTCGGTCAGGTTGTCGGCGTTGACGGCCAGGAACATGTCCTCCCCGGCGACGAAGTCGCGGTTGCGCAGCATCGTCCCCGCGCTGCCCAGGAGCGTCGGCTCGAACACGGTCCGCACGGCGACCGGCAGGGCACGCGCTGCCAGGTGGCCCCGCACCTGCTCGGGGAGGTGGTGCAGGTTGACGAGCACGTCGTGGACACCGGCGGCGGCGAGCTGCTCGAGCCAGAGGTCGAGCAGCGCACTCCCGCCGATCGTCACGAGGCACTTCGGGACGGTGTCGGTGACCGGCCGGAGGCGAGTGCCCAGTCCCGCAGCGAGCAGGAAGGCCTTCATACGCTGTCGGGCACCCGGGCCCGGCGCACGACGCCCAACCGGCGCATCTTCTCGTCCGCCTCGGCCAGGACGTTCTCCAGTCCCGGCATCCCCTCCAGCCACGCGGCATACTCGGCGACGGAGTCGGCAGGTGAGCGCCGGGGCGCCCACCCCAGGCTTCGCAGGGCACCGAGGTCCGAGTGGATGTGCCGGGTGTCGCCGAAGCGGAACTCCCCCGACGCACTCGCGGGCCGGTCGGAGCCGTAGTGCGTCCGCACCACCTCGGCGAACTGTGACGTGGTGTAGGCCACGCCGCCGCCCACGTTGAGCACGCGACCCACGGCGTGCTCGTCGGTGAGCGCGAGCTCGTTGGCTGCAACGACGTCGTGGATGTTGACGTAGTCCCTGATCATCTGCCCGTCCTCGTAGAGCGTGGGCGCGCTCCCCAGCAGGTAGTGCAGGCAGAAGATCCGGCAGGCGCCGGAGTAGGCGTTGTAGATCGACTGCCGAGGCCCCTGGACGATGCTGTAGCGCAGGGCCACGGTCGGTATGCCGTAGCGGCGGCCGAGGTTGATGGCGACCATCTCCTCGCCGTACTTCGACATCCCGTAGGCGTTCTGGGGGTTGGAGATCCGCTCCGGGGTCTGGACGAGCTCCAGCGGTCCTCCGCAAGCAGGACAGACGTGGTCCCACTGCTGGGCGGCCAGGGCGGACTCGGGTCGCATGTCCGGCGTCTGCTCGCCGTCGACCGGGCAGCGGTAGAGGCCCTCCCCCATGGCCGACTGCGACGACGCCACGACGATGCGTTGCAGGTCGAGGCCTGCCTCGAGTGCAATCTCGTAGAGCAGGGCGGTCGAGACGACGTTGACGGACGTGAAGCGGGAGAAGTCGGTGAGGTAGTCCTGGTAGGCCGCGAAGTGGAAGACCGCGTCGACGTCGTGCATGAGGCGGGCGAGCAGCTCACGGTCCCGAACGTCGCCGACCACGAGCTCGGCGCCCGGTGTCACGTAGTTGGGTCGGCCTCCGCGGTGCACTGGCGGGGTGAGCGCGTCCAGCACCCGCACCTCATGGCCCAGCTCGACCAGCCGGTCGCAGGTGTGGGACCCGATGAAGCCGGCTCCGCCCGTCACGAGAATCCTCATCGAGCCGCCATTCGGTTCGCGTGCACCTCGCGGTACACCTCCAGAGTCTGCTTGGCCGTGTGTCTCCAGGTGAACTCGCCCGCCCGGAGGACTCCGCGCTCCCGAAGGGCATCGCCGTGTTCGACGGCGCTCACGATGGCCCGCGCGATCGACTGCGGGTCCGTGGGGTCGGCCAGCAGCGCCGCTCCGCCCGCCGTCTCGGGCATGGCACTCCGGTCGGAGGTGACCACGGGGCATCCGCACGCCATGGCCTCGAGGATGGGTAGTCCGAACGTCTCGTTGTGCGAGGGGTACACGAAGGCGGCAGCTGCCCGGTAGAAGTCCACCGTCTCCTCGAGGGTCACTCCGCCGACCCAGACGACGTCGTCCCCGACACCGAGCGACTCGGCGAGCGAATGCAGCTGGCCGACGTACGCCTTGTCCCGGCCCGGGCCCACGACCACGAGGCGGTGCCCCGGGAGGTCTGGCTTCGCGGCGGCGAAGGCGCGGATCAGCCCGTCGCAGTTCTTGTACGGCCACAGCGACGAGACGAAGAGCACGAACGGGTGGGTGATGCCGTACCGGTCCCGAAGGCTACGGGCAGCCTGCTCGGGGTCGCCCGGCTTGAAGACCTCGTGGTCGACTGCCTCCGGGACCATGCGAAGCTTGGCCGGATCGACGTCGAGATGCTTCAGCACCTCGGAGCGAAGGCTCTCGGAGTTGAGGATGATCGCGTCCGCCGTCGCCGCCGTCCGGGGATATCCGATGCGCCGGTAGAGGCGCGTGGCAGGCCCCAACGCGTCCGGCGTCGTGAACGCGTGCATCGTCTTGAAGTGGGCCACGACGGCCGGCGCCGGCCGGACCAGTGGCGCGATGAGGGTGCTGAACACGTCGATACGCGCCAGTGGGAGCCGCACTGGTGCATAGACCTGCTCGCTCAAGGTGCGCAGGTTACGGCGCTCGTTGGACCAGGGGAACGTGATGTAGCGGACGCCGGGCCCGTAGCCCTGGTGCATCGGCTTGGACCGCCGGCCAACGACCAGCGTGAGCTCCTCGCCCTCGCCCAGCATGCTCGCCATCTCGCGGATCACGCGGGTCCAGAACCAGTGTGCCCCGGAAGGGTTCGCCGGGTCGTCGGTCAGCAGGTTGATGGCGACCCGCATACCCTCAGAAGACTGTCGCCGCAACGTCATCCGAAGACATCCTCGACTGGCGGACGTACTGGGCGAGCAGATGCATACAGGCCTGGTGCGAGTCCTCGACGACTCCGTAGTTGAGCGAGTCCACGTGGATCGAGACGGTGGCGAGGTCACGGGCCGGTCCACCCGTGAACCCAGTCAGCGCAATGCTTTCCACGCCGTTGTCGGCACACCACTGAAGGGCCCTGACGATGTTGGGTGAGCGCCCGGAGGACGACACGGCGACGAGCACGTCGCCCGGACGGGCGAGCGACTCGAGCTGGAAGTCGAAGACGTTCTCGTAGCCGTTGTCGTTGGCGATCGCGCTCAGGATCTCCATGTTGGAGCTCAAGCTGTAGACGTGCGTGAGCAGGTCGGTGCCGAGTCGGACGCCCTTCACGTGGTCGCACTGGAAATGGTTGGCGACAGAAGCCGATCCGCCGTTTCCGCAAGAGAAGACGGTGGCTCTTCGCTCATAGGCCGCGTCGAGCAGCTGAGCGGCACGCTCGACCTGGGTGCGGTCGAGGGACGCCATGGCCTGTGCCAGCTCGTCCGCGTAGGCCGAGGTGAAGGTTGCCGCGTCGCCGAAGCGGACTTTCGGGAACCCGGAGCGGACTGACGTCGCGGGCGGCGGCGCGCTCGAACCAACATGCTCGGCGAGGATGGCATCGACAGCAGAACCGAGATCGGATACGAGCGTCACATCGCCGGCGTTCGGCCCGGCACCGCTCCCACCTCCCGGCGTGATGAGGAAGGGCCGGGCCCCGATGACCCTGGCCAGGCCCACGTCGCTGTCGCGGTCCCCCACGACCCAGGACGTGGACAGGTCGAGGTCGAGCGCCGCCGCAGCCGCAAGAGCCATACCAGGCGCCGGTTTCCGGTCCTGGCTCACCCGGGCGAACGGCGCGACGATGCCGTCGGGGTGGTAGGGGCAGAAGAACCATGCGTCCACGCGGGCGCCGAGCAGCGCCATCTCGGTGGACATGTGCTTGTGCACGAGGTCGACGTCCGCCAGCTCGTACATCCCGCGGGCCACGCCTGCCTGGTTGGACACCACGGCGACCGGGATGCCTGCAGCGTTGAGGCGAGCGATGGCCTCGATGGCGCCCTCTATGAACTCGACGTCCTCCACGGCACCGACATGTCCGTGATCGATGTTGATCGTGCCGTCGCGGTCCAGCAACACCCCCCGCCGGGCCATCGCCGTCAGCTCCCTCGCCGTAGGTGCGAATGTCTGTCGGTCGGCTCACCTCTGGCCCCACCGCGCGCTGCGAAGACTCGCACCACCCCGCGACAACTCATGCCAAGCCCCTCCCCAGGTCGTTCAGTCCATGGCCTCCCCCGAGGCCGGGGCGACGCGAACGGGTCACCGCGGACTGACACGACAATGCTAGGTGTGCGCGGTGAACCGAGTGAGCGTTTTCCGGAAGTCGCGCCGGCCGCTCACGTCCACGATGTTCCGAATCTCGTTCAAGGATCAGGTCGTTCACAAGATCAGCCACGGGCCCTCAGCCACACCCAGAGGTGCCATCCCAATACCTGGGCCAGCGGAGCGGAGACCGGCAGCCGCAACGGCGGCGCGTGCAGATATCGCTGGACATGCCGTATGAGCTCGAAGTCGGGGAAGTCCTCCACCACTTCATCAAGGGAGTACACCTTCGCGTACGGATTGAGGGGTCCGTCCGTGTTGCGATGGACGAAGCTGTCTATACGCAGGTAGTTGCCAAGTCCGACCTGCTCGGCATTGGCGAGGTGCTGCTGGACGATGGAGTGTCCTGCGACAAGTCGTGAGCCGCGCAACGGGTAGGCGAGCGCGAGTGCCGCTCGCCGAGCCAGCCGAATGCTCATGTGGTAGTTGAGTGAGCGCCGGGCGTAGAGCATTGCCACCAAGGTGCCACCAGGCCGAAGCACCCGGTGTATCTCCGCCTGGGCAGTCCGGATGTCGGGGACGTGGTGCAGCACGCCGTGGCTGAACACGATGTCGAATGTGTTGTCCGGCCAGGGGATCTGAAGGACCGAGCCCTGCCGCAGCCCTTCGTGGGGCAAGTCGCGCAGTTCCAGCCGCGACCGCACGCGGTCGACAGACTCCGCCGTCAGGTCCAAGCCGGACCAGCGAGCCCCGCGGCGGATGAGCTGCTCGGACTCCGCTCCTTGTCCGAGGCCGACCTCGAGAACGTCTCGGTCTCGCCAGTCGACCTGGTCGAGGCAACCGACGATGTGCCCTTCCTGCGTGTAGCGCCAGGAGTCATACGCCGAGAAGAAGGCCTCGTAGTCGTCCGCGAAATCACGGTGCAGTCCCCCGACGATGTGGTCCCCGCAGGGGTGGGTGTTCCAGAACGACTGGACATCGGTCTCGTCCACGAAGGACTCCTTGGGGTTGTGGTGCTTCAGGCGGGTGACTCGGTCGGCGTCTGCCCCACCCCACGAGGTGCGGTCACGAGCAGGGAGGCGGCGACGACGAGATCGAGCAGATACGCCGAGGCGTCGCCAAGCCCTGTCTCCGTGATGGATGCGACGACGACGTAGACGATGAGGAAGAGGGCGACCGCTCGTCGGGGACCGCGGACATGTGTCACCACCATGAGGAGAAGGACCAGCAGGAAACAGGCCTGGACGGCGATTCCGAACCAACCGAGGTCGAGGAACGTGGCCACCCAGCCACTGTCCACCGGCAGCCCGTCGAAGGACTTGTTGGAGAGACCGTCGCCGAAGATGTCCCGGACCAGCGGGCGCTGTACCTCCGAGACCGAGGACCACACCTTGGTGCGGCCCGTGAGCTGGGCTGCGTCCTCGGCGGACTGGCCTCGCGAAAGCCAGCCCAGAAGTTGCGGTGCGAACAGCGCGCCGGCACCGACCCCCAGGAGCAGGGTTGCAACGGACGTCCGGCGCACCCTTGCGTGTCCCAGGAAGAGGCTCGCGCCGGCGAGGGCAAGACCGATGACGAGCCCCAGGAGTGCCGTGCGGGTGTGGGTGCCCACGAGCATCGCCGTCGTGACGGCCGCGGCCAGTAGCGCATGTCGCCCGGTGATGACTCGGCACATCCACAGGATCGCCGTGGATCCCAGCATGATTGCGCTGTAGTGGGCCACCTGGGTCGGCGGTATCGGCCACAGGGTCCCGCCAAGCCGTCCCCCCGTGGCGAACGCCTTCCCAGGTGCGACGACCACCCCGAGCGCCACCGAGCCCAGGACAGCCCACAGGCACACGCGGTGACATCGCAGGAGGACGAGGTCATCCCGTCCCCACCAGGGGGTCAGGAGCCACAGACACATCACGAACCCGACGAGGCGCACGGCCCGATAGGTCGACCCCGCCATGAACTCACTGTGGAGGCTCACGGCGAGCGCCGCGACCGCCATCACGGTCAGCAGCACCAGACACAGGGTCGGCCGGATCACCAACCGCCGGTTGGCGCACAGGGCGAGCAGCAGGGCGACGACCAGTGACCCCTGGGCGAGCGCCTGCGCCATGAAGAACGGGATCGGTATCAGGGTGTCGCCCGCAGGCGTCAGGACGTTGAACACCAATGCCGCCCAGGCCATCGCGACCAGCAGCGGTGCCCGACGCGGGCGCGACGACAGACGATGCAGGGCGCCGTGACTGCCCTCTCTCCGGTCCACCGAGGAGGGAGTGGTCACCTTGTGCTCCCCTCCGCGGCCTCGCGGTCCACAGGGGCGACGCGATCCACGACATTCACGGGCGCGACGATGCCGAGGCTCTCATCTGTGGCGTCGCAGCCCACCATCATCACGAAGGGCAGCTCGAGTCCCGCCTCGCGGACCAGGTCACCCGTCGTGCTGAGCAGCTCGGCAGTGTTCGCGCCAGCCGTCACCAGCGGGACGACCCGGTCGACCCACGTGACGATGTGGTGAACCTCGATACCCGGGTCGACCTCCACGAGCGCAAGAACCAGGTCGGCTGAGTCCCAGTCCTGCCTCCACGCGCCCTCGGGCAGGTCGACCACGGCGTCGGTGCCCACCCGCGGACCGCGGGCAAGCCGAGGTGTGCCGGTCGGCCTCAGGACACCGGCACCCTCCCCTGCTCGGGCAGCTAGTGAACCCTTGCTGCTGAGGTCGACGAGGATCACCGTTGCCCCGCCCTCACGAAGTCGGGTGGCGGCGGCTGCCACGACGTCTGCCGCGGCGCTCGGATTGCCGATCGCCGCCAGGGCCACGCCGGGCGCCGGGCGACGTCCGGGGCGCAGCGCCATGGCAGAAGCGCCGTTCGTCGATGACCGTCCTTCGCCGACGTCTGGCGTCCGCTCGACCGGTTTTCCCCCCCGGGAAGGCGGGTCGGCTTCGGCGACGGTCGCAGCAGCATCGCGCAGCCCGCTCTCGAGGGACAGAGCGGATGCCCGTGCTGCCTTTGTCGCGACGATGCTGTGCCGGCGGCCGTTGGCGGACGCCTCGGCTGCCGAATTCCCGACGTTGGTGGCAGCCGTCGATGCCGCAGTGGAGTCTGGTCCACCCGGACCCGGCGCGCCGGCCTGGGGCTCGAGGGCCCGCTCCAGGCCGAGTGCCAGCGTCGTCAGGTCATCGCCGCCCCATCGGACGCGCTGCGGTCGTAGCCGCTCGAGACGTGAACCGTGGTCCCGGGGCCCCTTCGACCTGACGCTGAAGCGGACGGGAGCTCGTAGGGCGATGCCGACATCCTTACGTTGGCGCAGTCGCTCGGAGACGAGCGCACGGAACAGGACGATGCCGACAGCCAGTGCACCGCCCACGACAAGACCGGAGCCAGCAGCGAGGACCATGGCCCGCTTGGTCGAGGACCGGTTCGCGTGGACCGGATCGATGACGTGGGTCGACGCGAGGGCGGCCTCTGTCTGAAGGGTGGCGTTGTCGAGCGTCTCCTGCCAGTCGGCAATCTTCTTGCTCAGGTCACTCCGTCGGGCGAGCACGTCGAAGGCTTGGCCGGCGCTCTCCGTGCCCCGTGCGCTGAGTCGCTCGAACTGCCTCGTCAACTCTGTGACCTGCTTTTGGGCGGACGCGATCCGCGTGGCGTACTGCGAGCGGGTTCCGCTCGACAGCGACTCCAGCTGGGTGTCCCGGAAGGCGAGGTACTGGCTGACGAGCTCCTTCCCACGGGTTACGGCCGCTGCATCGTCCGGACCGGAGACCGTGACCGTCAGCACCTCGGTCGTCACCGGCTCGGCGGTGACGGTGGACCGGAACGCCTCGGGGGTGAGAGCGAGTCCGAGCGACGTGACGGTGCGGTCCGCCACCTCGCGTGTGGCCAGCAGGCTCACGTCCATGGCGCTGCCCTCGGGCCCGTCCATGCTCGAGGGATGGGCCATCAGCAGGGTGACGGTGGCCGTGCTTCCGGGAGGCATGAGGACCACGATGCCGAGGCCGAGCAGCGCGCCCAAGGTGCTCAAGGCCGCGACTGTGCGCCAGCGGCGTCGCAAGGAGCTTCGCAGGTAGTGCCACGTGCTGAGCAGTGGCCGCGGCGACTCCGTCAGGTCGCCCTCGGGGTCCTGCTCGATCGTCCAGGAGAGGTCGATCACCTCTTCCTCCCCAGCGCCGTTGCGACCGGGGGATCGCCATGGCTGGGAGCACCGGTCATCAACGACGGGAGCGGGGCCAGAACGGCCCTCTCGGTCGCAAGCAGGCGCCCGGTGGTGCGGTCAAGAGGGTCAGGATTCGTCACGACGATGCCGTCCAGGGGCATGCCCGCCTCATCGGCAGCCAGCGCAAGCGCGGCAAGGTCTTCGGCACTGGCGGCTCCCGACGACACTGCAAGCAGCGTCACCGCGTCGTCCAGCGCGGGGAGGTAGCCAGCCGGCTGCTGGCGACTCACGCTGACGGTGTGCACCACCAGCTCCCCCGGGCCGCCGACATCCGGTCGGCTGTCGAGGAAGAGACCGGGTCGCGGCTGTTCGCCGCTTCCGATACGCGAGCACGCGGCCCGAAGCGAGGTCGTCGACTCGTGCCGCTGTGACGTGGTGACTAGGCGGGTTTGCGTACCGCGTCCCGAGGAGAAAGACGCAAGCTGCGGGCCGAAGGCCAGCGCCGACTGGTCGCCGGCGAGCGTGAGCACCAGGAACCGGGTGGATCGGCGTCCGTCCTCGTGCTTCGCGCGCGGCCGGTGACGGCCCCCGGGCAGGGCACCGCGCACCTCGTCCGTGGTGAACCGCTGCACCAGCTGGTGGAGAGCCCATGCGTCGGTGCTGCTGGGCGAGTAGCCCCGCAGCAAGCTCACCCACCCCGCCACCGAGCGTGGGGGCCTGCTGTGGACGGAGGCAACGACCGGGACACCGATGCTGTCGGCGATCTGGTCCCTAGAACGCAGGGCCTTCTCCCGGCGCCCCCGCAAGATGAAGAAGGCGGCGGCGGCGATCAGGGCGACCGCCGCACCGAGACCCACGAAGGCCACTCCTCGCGTTATCGGGGGCAGGCTCTGTGCCGGCGACGCAGTCCCGATCATCTTCGGCCCCCCAGACGGGAGGGCGTCCCCGGACTGGCTGGTCATCTGTCTCTCTGCGGCGTCGATCTGGAGGACGAGTTCTGCCTGGCGAGCCGTGAGCTGGGACAGCGCCACAGCGTCCACCTTGGCGTCCGCCGTGCTCGCGGTCTTGCTTGCCAGGCGCCGGGTCGTCTTCTCGATCTCGCCCTGGACGGCGTCCAGGCTCTCCGACAGCGTGGACTTTCGTTTGACCATTGCCGCGGCTTGGTCGTTGCTCAAGTTGCTGGCTGCGACACGGAGGTAGTCGATATCGGCCTTTGCGACGGCCTCCGCGAGCGCCTCGGCGTCGGCTGCCGTCGCGCCCCGGGCGCTGATGGTCAGCATCTCGTCGGTTCGGGTCTCGACCCCGACCCGGTCGGCCACCTCGAGCGAGTTCAGGGGGGCGTCGAGCATATGGCCGGCACGCGCGAGCACTGCGTCGCTCCTGGCGATCTCCACCTGGGTGCCGATTGCGTGCTGGCTTGCCTGGACCGCCGCGCCTGCGGGTACGGGCGGGAACAGCACCACGCTCGTGCTGCTGTACTCGGTCGGCTGGGTCTGGAGCGCGGCACCACCGGCGGCCCCACCGATCACGGCCGCCACCGCAAGGGCTTGGGTGTGGCGCCGAAGGATGGCCCATATCGACCGGAGGTCGACGATCTGTTCGCTCAAAGAAGTTCCCCCGCAACGGGTGGGACGATGCCCAAGGCTAGCTCCGGCGTCACCGACGGCAGGGCGGTTTGCGACTCTCCGGCGTACCCGCCCGCAACGGGCACCAGCAGCAGGCACGTCCGCAAGGTGATGCTGCCGCTCCACTCACCGACCCCGACGAGGCTAGTGCTGGGCACGCGCTCACCGAAGCGCGGGGAGTACCACCCCGCGATGGGTTGCGTCTCCCCGCGGTGCGCGGTCCAGCCCAGCTCCCCAGGCAGTTGGAGGCGCGCCTGCTGGGTCCCAGACGGGCTGGGCCAGGACAGCTCCGCCTCGCCCTCCCGGAGCGCCACGGTGACCTCGGGGCCGAGATGCCAGCAGAGAGAGGCCGTGTGCCGCGACGTCCCGGTGAGCGTGTCGACGACGAGCAGCTCGCCCATGGCGGGGTCCAGCGTGACCCTGCGACGGTGCCGCAGCGCCGGATCGAGTCGGGCGTAGCCGGTGTGGTGGGCGGCCCACACCTGAGGTGGGGTCACCCACCCGTCGTGCGCCACCGCCGAACGCTCGACCACTGCGTCGGTATGCGTGCTCCACAGGAAGGGGCCGCCCTCGACCGACTGGTTGACCCCGTCCACCTCCACGGTGTTGTGGGCGCGCGTCGAGCGGAAGTAGCTCCGCCACTCCGGCTCCCCGTGGTAGCAGTAGGTCCCGGGATCAGCGAGGACGTCGACCGAGCCGTGCCGCACCTCGACGGACAGGGCGTCGGCGTGCGCGTGGGCGGCGATCGAGAGGAACCCGTGGGCGCCGCCGTCGCACCGGCACCACAACAGCGGGTCTCCATCGGGCGACGTGGCACGCAGGAGGTGGATCCCGGCGTCGGCGAAGGCGCTGGGTGCTGTGCTCGGGCGGTCCACCACACTGCACGAGTCGGCCAGCGCGCCGATGAGCCTGCTCGTCACGCCGTCGCCGACGTGCGGCCACCACCCCATGGGCCCGAAGACGGCCGCGCCCGTGGCGAGGAGGGTGCTCCACGGGTCAGCCGTCGGATCTTCCACGAGGAGGGCTCGGCCCTCGTCACCGTCGCCCTGTCGGGGAGGGCGGCCTGCGGGGTCGAGGAGTGCCGCCGCCGCGTCCACCGAGGCAGCAAGGAGCCGCTTCGTCGGTTGGGTCAGCGGGTGGCCGGCCCGGTCGGCCTCGGCCAGCGCGACGAGGCCGAGCTCGGTCACGAAGCGGTGGTAGTCGGTCGCCAGCTCACGGTTCACCCCGCTCGGGAAGGTGTTGCTCTTAAGGGCCGTCTCGAGCTCCCGGGCGGCCTCGTCGCGCCAGCGTTCACTCGCGGCATACCAGGGGAAGGCGCAGGCAGCGGCCAGCCGCCCCGACGCCTCGGCGACCAGGTGGTTGTTGGCTGAGGAGCCGGCGCTGCGGAAGGCAGCCAGGTACTCCTGGTGCCACTGGATCTGGCGCAGGGCAGCTTCGTTCTGCTCGAAGAGGGCCGCAGCCCCCGGCCACCCGTCGAGCAGCCGGCGAACCCACACCCAGCTGATCAGCCGGACCCCCAGCTCGATCCCACTCGTCCAGTGCACACCGGACAGGAAGGGGTTGGCCGCCCACCAGGAGCGCAGCTGCGCAGCGGTGGCCTCGGCGTACCTGTCGTCGCCCGTGAGCCACCAGGCGGCCGCGAGCACCGTCAGGTGGTGGTGCCGGGACAGCTCCCACACGACCTTCACATTGCCGGTGACGTCCTCGTCGCGGTGGTCGATCGAGAACGCGTAGTCGGACCGCGGCGCCGTTCGTCCGGTGACCGGGTCGAGGAACCAGTCGGGGTCGACGATGTCCGGTCTCGGCCAACCGAGGACGGTCCAGTCGCCCGCGAGGAGGCGTTCGGCCGCAGCGACCAGCGCGTCTCGGGCCGCGACGGGGATCCGGTCCCGGGCGGAGTCAGGGACCGTGGACCTGAATCGCCGTTCCTCGAGCAGTCCCCGGATCGGCCCGCCGGAGGAACCGGGCGGCACCCTGCGGCGCCTCCACGCGGCCTGACGCCCGCGGTCGGTGAGGCGCGAGGTGATCTCCCGGGGCGGCATCCGGCGGAGCCTCCGGAGGTACCAGCGGGCGGAGCGGCTCATGGCACGACCGGAAGACCCGTGGTCAGGCTCGTCCCCACGGCGATCGTGGCCCGGGTCGTCGCGACGATCGACTCGAGGTCGATGGGCATGGGTCCGCCGGCGCGGACGGCGGCCACGAACTCGGAAAGCTCCGTCGCCTGGCCCTTGTCCTGGCCGGTGAACGAGCGCCGCACCTTCTTCCCCGAACGGCTCCACACGGTCGTCCGGCGGAAGTTGTCGAGGCGCGCGTTGCGGCCGCTTCCGGAGACGTCGAGCGTCTCCTTCGGGAACCGGTTGTCCCCGTCGGTGACGTAGTCGATGGTCGCCAGAGAGCCGTCCGCGTAGCCCAGGACCACCTGGAGGTTCAGCCCGTTGGAGGTCTGGTGGGCCGTGACCTCGACGGGTGGGTGGCCGATGAGCGCGCTGAGGGTGTCGATGAAGTGGCCACCCTCCCCGAGGAAACGCGACCCCTCGAGCTCGTCCTTGAGGTACCAGCTCGAGGCGTCGAGACGACCGGCGTTTACGAGGTATCGGGCACTGACGGGGCTGGAGACAGCGCCGAAGCGGCGGCGCAGCTCGATGAACAAGGGCGCGAAGCGGCGGTTGAACCCGACCATGAGCCGGTCGTTCCCGGTCCTCGCCACCACCTCGACGATGCGATCGACGTCCACCGCAGTGAGGGCCAGCGGCTTCTCGACGAAGACGGCCTTCCCGGCCTCCAGGGCCTGGCACACGAAGGCGGCATGGGAGTGGTGACGGGTCACCACGAAGACTGCGTCGATGTCGCTGTCGCCGAGGACGTCCTCGGCGTCGGTCGTCGCGTAGTCGAACCCGAACTTCCTCTGCGCGTTGACCGCCGAGAGGGAGCGCGTGGTCGCCACGGTCGCCAGCGACACCAAGGGCTCCTTGGCGAGATGCGGTAGCAGCATCGAGGTGGCGTAGCTGCCCGCACCGATGAATCCCACTCCCACCGTTGACTGTGCGCGAGCGAGCTCGAGGGGATGCCGCTGGGTGGCCGGCGAGCCCGACGTGCCCGGTGAGCTGGAGGTGGCTCGCGTGACGGCATACGGACGCGCGCGGCCCACGTTCGGCTGGGTGCGATCACCCGGCTCGGACCGGGGGTACTCGAAGAGGAAGCCGACGCCGCGAAGCCCTCCGTCGCGCAGCGAGCCGTACACCTCGGCGGCGTCATCGATCGAGCGGATGCCGGAGACGAGCGGGGCCACGTCGACCGAGCCGTCCGCGAGCAGGTCCAGGAAGCACGAGAGGTTGCGGCGCTCGGTCCAGCGCACGTAGCCCGCGGGGTAGTCGATACCCTCCAGCTCGTAGCGGTCGTCGTATCGTCCCGGGCCGTAGGAGCGCGAGAACCTGACGTCGATCTCCTTCTCGTAGAAGGCATTCCAGGGGAGGTCGAGTCGCGTCTTACCGATGTCGACGATACGCGCGCGGTCCCTGGCGAGCCGGACGGCAAGCTCCACCGGCCCGTTCGTGTCCCCGCCGGCGGCCAGGTAGACCTGGTCGGCGCCGAGTCCGCCGTTCGTGGCACGGAGCACCTGCTCGACGAAGGCCGTGCTGTCGGCGTCGACACCGCCGCAGGCCAGGGCGCCGGCCTGCTCTGCGAGGCGGCAGCGTTCCGGCACCGTGTCGATCCCGACGACCCGGACGCCGGCGGCGACGAGCAGGCGGACCACCAGCTGCCCCACCAGGCCGAGGCCGATGACGCAGGCGCTCTCACCGAGCTGCGGCTCGCCGCGGCGAACCCCGTGCATGGCGATCGCACCCACCGTGGCGAAGGCCGCGTGCTCCGGCGAGACGCCCTCCGGGACAGGCACGCACAGGTTCGTCGGGACCCAGTTGAGCTCCGCGTGCAGCGCGAACTCGTTGCCGGCGGCTGCCACGAGGTCCCCGACGGCGAACTCCTCGGCGCCCGCCCCCACCTCTACGACGACACCGCAGAGCGAGTAGCCCAGCGGTGTGTAGCTGTCCAGGGTGGAAGTGACCTTCTTGTACGTGGCGACCGGGCCCTGCTGTGCGACCGAATCGAGGACCTTGCGCACCTGGTCGGGTCGGGCACGTGCCTTGCCCACCATCGACAGCCGCGCCTCGGTGACCTTCATCAGCTCGGTCCCCGTCGAGATGAGGGAGTAGAGCGAGCGGACGAGCACTCCCCCCGGCTTGCAGGCGGGGGCGGGCACATCGAGCACGACGAGCTCGCCGGAGCGGTAGTTCTGGGCAACCTGCTTCATCTCACGTCCCTGTCCACGGAATGGTTGTGGTCTGCGGTCCTCACGCTGCGCCGACCCCCGCGTCTCTTGCGTTGCGGTACCACAGCTCGAGGCTGAGCAGCTGCCAGATCTGCTTGGCCTCGTCCCGGCGTCCGGCCCGCTGGTCCTCGACGAGGCGACGGAGCGGGTCGCGCCGGAGGAAGCCCGAGCGCACGAGCTCCCCGCCGACCAGGACGTCGTCGATGAGCTCGCGCAGGTCGTTGGTCACCCACGCGCGCAGCGGGGCGCCGAAGCTCGCCTTGGGCCGGTCGACGATCTCCCGGGGCAGCCATTCGCGCGCAACGTCGCGCAGCGCCGCCTTCTGCACGCGTCCACGGATCCGGTCCGATGGCGGCAGCGAGAAGGCCGCGCCGAACACCTCGGTGTCCACGAACGGGACGCGGACCTCGGTGGAGGCGGCCATGCTGGCGCGGTCGGTGTAGGTGAGGTTGAGGCCCGCCATGAACATCCGCGTGTCGGCAAGGCACATCCGGGCCACTTCGTCGTCCAGGTCGTTGTCCTCGTAGACGGCCCGGTGGCGGTCGATGACCTGGTCGACCTCGCTGGCGAGATCGGGGTCGAGCAGACCGACGAGCTCGTCGCGGTCATAGAGCGTGTAGCTGCGCCGGAACGCCTCCTGCTCCGGCAGACCGGCGAAGGTGACGAAGCGCTGGGCCCAGCGCGCGGTCCGCAGTCCCCTGCCGCCGACCGTGACCGGCAAGGCCCGCACGAAGGGCGCCACGATGCCGGAACGGATCGGGACGGGGACCCTGCGGTAGCGGGCTCCGAGGAGCATCGCGTAGTGCTTGCGGTACCCGGCGAACAGCTCGTCCGCCCCCATCCCTGACAGGAGCACCTTCACCCCACCCTCGCGTGCGGCCTCGCACATGAGCAGGGTGTTGATGGCCGCGGGGTCCCCGATCGGCTCGTCGAGGACGTCGACCATCCGCGGCAGCATCTGCGCCACGTCGGGGTGCAGCTCGATCTCGTGCAGCCGCATGCCGAGACGGTCGGCCAGCATCCTGGCGTAGGGCGCGTCGTCCGGCATGGCCTCGAGTCGCTGGTCCTCCTCGCGGAAGGCGATGGTGTAGGCCTCCATGGACGGGTCCCGCCGGTGCGCCAGTGCCGCGATCAGGCTCGAGTCGAGGCCACCACTGAGAAAGCATGCGACAGGGACGTCGGACACGAGGTGCGCCTCGACCGAGGAGGTGAGCACCTGCCTGAGGTCGGCCCGAGGTCCGCTGGCGGCGCGCGTCGCCTCCGCGGACGCGTTCCAGTACGTGCCCGAGCTGACAGTGCCGTCCCGGTGGTATGCCGTCCACGTCCCCGGAGGGAGCTTGCGCACCTGCGAGACCGCGTCGTACTCCTGCGGCAGCCAGTAGTAGAGGGCCGAGGCCACCATGGCCGCGGGGTTGACAGTCAGCTCGCCGCCCACCGCCGCGAGGATCGCCTTGAGCTCGGAGGCGAAGACGACCCCCTCTCCTCTGGCCATGACGTAGAGCGGCTTGATCCCCAACGGGTCTCGCGCGAGCGTGAGGTCGCCGGTCCGCTCGTCGTGGACGGCGAAGGCGAACATGCCCCGGAGCCGGCGCAGCGATGCCGGTCCCCAGGCGCGCCACGCCTCGAGGACGACCTCGGTGTCCGATCGCGTGCTGAACTGCACACCACGCCTCTGGAGATCTCGACGCACGTCGTCGTGGTTGTAGATCTCGCCGTTGTAGGTCAACGTCAGCCCACCCTTGGAGAAGGGCTGGTCCGCCGCAGCTGACAGGTCGATGATCGAGAGCCGGCGATGCCCCAGCACGACCGCGCTGTCCGGAGCGACGATCTCGAGGACACCTGCGGCGTCCGGACCCCGGTGGCCGAGGCGATCGGTCATGGTCGTGACGACGAGCTTGCCGTCGGGTTGTTGGAAGGCGCCGGCGATCCCGCACATCGCTCAGACCCCCGAGCCCACGCGCCGCCCGACCGGGGGCGGTTCCGCCTCGGGAGCTTCCGGCAGCGCTACCTCGCGGGGGCCGCCGACGAGCTCGTCGAAGACGGCCTGGTACGCGACCTGCTGGTACGACCACGCCAGGTGCTCCTCGACCCGCTGACGACCGAGTCGAGCCATCCGGGCCCGCGCCTCCGGGTCGTCGACGAGGTCGACGATGGCCTTGGCATACGCCTCGACGGAGTTCGGCTCGACGTAGCGGGCCGCCTCCTGCGCGGACACCCTCGTCTCCCGAAGATCGAAGGCGACGACCGGCAGCTCGAACGCCATGTACTCCATGGTCTTGTTCATGGTGGAGACGTCGTTGAGCGGATTGAGCGGGTCCGGGCAGAGGCCCACGTCAGCGGTGGACAGGACCGTGGCCATCACCTCGTCCGACACCCGTCCGGGCAGCTCGACGTAGTCCTGCAGCCCGCGACGGTCGCGCTCGGCGAGCAGCTCCGGGCGGGAGTCGCCGGAACCCATGAGGCAGAAGGCGAGGTCGTGCCGGCCCATGATGTTGACGATGATGTCGGCGGCCTCGATGACGAGGTCGACGCCGTCCTGTGGTCCCATCACGCCGAGGTAGGCGACCAGGTGGGGACGGTCCCTGCGGCGCTCCGGGTCGGGTGTGCGGCGCTTCAGCCGCTCCGGGTCCGGCCCGGTGCGCACCACGGTGACCTGCTCGGGCGCCTTGCCACCTCGGGTGATGGCGATCTGCGCGTAGGACGCGTTCGTGGACGTGACACGGTCGGCCGCTCGGAACGTCTGCCGCTCGAGGAAGAGCAGGCCGCGGTGGAGCAGCCCGGGGCCGGCCGGGAACCGCGACTCGAACAGCTCCGGGCTCAGGTCGTGGTGGTCGAACACGAAGCGGCTGCCATCCCGCAGGCGCAGCCAGCGGGCGAGGGGCCAGAAGATGTCGGGCGGGTTGCAGGCCTGGACGACGTCGAAGCCACCGGCCCGGCGCTCCTTGAGTGCAAGCCGCGCGGTCGCCAGAAAGGAGTATGCGTACTCCGTGGCGTAGCTCAGGGCCGATCCTCCGGGTGCATAAGCCCGGTAGGCGACGATGCGGACGCCGTCGACGACCTGCTCGGCCCCTGTGCCCTCCCCCGTCGGGCACACGACGGTGACGTCGTAGCCGGCCTGCTGCAGGGTCCGACACTCGAGCCAGACCCTGCGATCGAACGGAACGGGAAGGTTCTGCACGATGATCAGCACCCGCGGTGGTGCCCCGGGCGCGCGTAAGCGTCTGGTCACCAGCTCACTCCCTCGTAGCCGGGAAGCTGTTCGATCTGGTCGCCCAGTCGCCCGCTCATGTCGAACACCACTTGCGGCGGGTGGGCCAGCAGGGCTTCCAGCACCACCGGGTTGGTCGAGGTGACGATGGCGATGTCGGCGCCGTCGAGCGCCTCGTCAGGCGACGCCGCGAGCAGCCGGTTGACGTGCGTGAGCCTGCTCTGCAGGTGCCGCAGGTTGGCCCCGACGAGCAGGTCCGGGTTGACGATCGGGTCGTAGATGCGCACGTCGAGGCCCTTGCCCACGAAGCGCTCCGCCAGCTCCAGGCTGGGGCTCTCACGGACGTCGTCGGTGTGCATCTTGAAGCTCAGCCCCAGCAGGCACACGCGGACCAGGTGCGTCGCTAGGACCCGGTCAACGACGTCGCGAACCACCAGGTCGTTGCTTGTAGTCGTCGCGCTTATCAGCGGGATGTCCACTGCTGCAACGCGGGCCAGGTCCTGCAGGGCCCTGAGGTCCTTCGGTAGACAGGAGCCGCCGAACGCGAAGCCCGGCCGCAGGTAGGCAGCGGACAGGTTGAGCTTGTCGTCCTCGCAGAAGACCTCCATGACACGTCGGGCGTCGACCCCGAGCTGGGAGAACAGCCGCCCCATCTCGTTGGCGAAGGTGATCTTGACGGCGTGGAAGGCGTTGCACGCGTACTTCAGGGCCTCGGCCGTGGGCACGTCCACGTGGTGGATGTTAAGGTCCAGGAAGGAGAACAGCTCGGTGAGCGCCTCCCTCGTGACGTCGTCCTCGGTGCCCACCACGACGAAGGGCGGGTCGAAGAAGTCCGCGACGCCGGAGCCCTCCCGCAGGAACTCGGGGCACATCGCCGTGCCCACCGACCAGCCGGTCGGCAGCTGGTCCGGCTCGAAGACGGGCGTGACGACTGCCGCACCCGTGCCCGGCGGGACGGTGGAGCGGATCACGACACTGTGGTGTCCGGAGGCCGGTGGCTGCGCCGAGGCCATGGCATCGCGAAGGTCCGCCAGGGCTCGCGACAGGAACGTCAGGTCGGTGCCCCCGCGGGCCGTGGACGGAGTGCCGACGCAGACGAGGGACACATCGGCACCCTGCATCGCCGCGCCGATGTCCGTGGTCGCGTCGAGCAGGCCGCTGGCGACCCCAGCCGCGACCAGCTCGCTGATCCCCGGCTCCACCACCGGGCTCACACCCCGGCGTATGCCGTCAACCTTCGCCTCGTCGACGTCGACCCCGACGACGTGGTGCCCCTTCGAGGCAAGACCCGCCGCAGTGATCGTGCCGACGTATCCGAGTCCGAGCAGAGCAATTCTCATCGATCCGCGGCCCTCCCCTTGTGGTTAAGAACGCAACCCCCCCCGGGGTGGTGGATCCAGTGTTAACCGGTCCGACGAGGCGACGTGCGCGAACGGCGAAGGTGTCCGGCAATGTGACGTTCACTTCGCGGCTTTTGGATCGAAAGGCCCTGAAAGAGAAAGGCGTTGGGCATCCGCTGATAGCGACCGAACCGTCTTCGGCGACGCCACGAGGAGGCCCGTCAGGCCGCGCGTGCGGGAGCGAGCCGGAGCAGCCGGCCGAGCCTCACGGCATACCTCTCCGGCACCGGGAGGAGGTGGACCGCATCGCTGACGACCCCACGGGCCAGCAGGCGCAGCAGGACGCCGTAGACGACGACCGTGACCGTGGCGGTGACGACCAGCGCCGCCCAGGGCCGGCCCGGCACGGCTGCCATCGTCAGAGTGCCGACAACCATCGCGGCCAGCGTGATGGGCGCGACGCGAAGGAACGGTCGCGCGGAGGTGGCGACGCTCCATCCCTGCAGCTTCGAGATGAGCAACCAACGAGCGATCGTGGCGGCGAGAGCGATGAAGACGAATCCGACCGCCACTCCCGTGATCCCCCACCTCACGGCGATCGCCGTGGTGGCGACCGTCGCGCCGTCCACGACTATCGCGTAGCTCAGCCACGTGCCGGGGCGCCCCAGCCCGTAGAAGAGCCCGTGGTCGAGCATGGCACCCAGCGTGATGATGCCGGCGACCGCCAACGCCTGCGCGGGAGGCACGCTTGCGGTCCACCCGGGGCCGAAGAGCACGGGTACGAGCTCGGGTGCCGTGACGACGATGACGACCATCACGGGTGAGACCACGGCATACACCAGGCCCAGCGCCCTGAGGTAGGCAGCGCGCAGCCTCTCGGCGGACTCACGCATCCGGGCGAATACGATCGTCGAGACCGGGACCATCGAGGCGGCGACGAGCTCCTGCGCCACGAGTACGAGCCGCTGTCCGATGCTGAGCAGCCCCAGCGCCGAAGGCCCGAGTGCCACGGTGATGATCCAGCTCTCGGCCAGCGTCCGGACGGTGGCCAGCACGTCGACACTCGAGACCCAGACCCCGAACGCAGACATGGTACGCAGCCGCGGTGGAGAGAGTCGCAGGGACGGCAGCCACGCTGCTCGGCGCCAGGCCAGCACTGCGGTCACGGCCTGCGTGACGATCACCTGGCTCACGAGCGCCCAGACGCCGCCCCCGCGCAGGACGACCACGATGGCCACCACCTGGCCCAACAGGGCCGCGACGAGGCTCTGCAGGGCCACGGCCCGGAAGTCCATCCGCCGTCGCAGCAGTGCCAGCGGGACGCCTGCCAGAACGGTGGGTACGGCGGCGAGGACCAGAACCCGGAGGACCTGTGCCAACTCCGGGATGTGGTAGGCACGTGCCAGCACCGGTGCGAGCCCGACCAGTCCGGCGGACAGCACCACCGCTGCAGCTACGGAGGCCCAGAAGGCGGTGCTCAGGCTCTCCTGGTCGACGTCGTCCACCTGCAGCAGATAGGTCGAGAAGCCCAGGTCCGAGAGCAGGTAGACCAGCGGTATCACCGTCATCGCAGCAGCCACGACGCCGAACTCGCGCGGGGACAGCTGATGGGTCAATACCGCCAGCGTGGCGAAGCCGCTGATGCGGACCACCCACTTGTGGGCGCCGAGCCAGAGGAAGCCGGAGGCGGCCCGCCTGCCCAGGCCTTCCTCCTGATCAGGCTGATCCGCCGTGTTCACCGCCTCGGCGCGCGATGGCCCATCCGCATCCATGCTCAGCCGGCACCGGAGGCCATCGCAGCACGCAGGGTGGCCGCCACCCGCTCCTGCTGCCGCACCGTGATGCCCGGGAAGATCGGTAGCGACAGGATCTGGCGGGCAGCCCGCTCACACACCGGAAGGCTTCCCCTCCCGCGACCGAACCTCGACATGGCCGGCGTCAGGTGGACGGGCACCGGGTAGTGCACACTCGCCCCGATCCCTTGGTCGCGAAGGCTCTTCAGCACCTGATCGCGTCCGCTCACCCGCACGACGTAGAGGTGCCAGACGTGCTCGTTGCCCGGAAAGGTCGCGGGGACCCGGAGGCCGGGAACCTCACCCAGCAGCAGGTCGTAGAGCGCGGCGGCCTCCTGTCGCTCGACGTTCCACTCGCGCAGCCGGCGCAGCTTCGCCCTCAGGACCACCGCCTGCAGCGTGTCCAGACGCGAGTTGAAACCCAGGTCGGTGTGCTGGTACTTCGCCGTGCTGCCGTGGGCGCCCATGAGCCGCACTCGCTGGGCCAGCTCCTCGTCGTCGGTGACCACCGCCCCGGCGTCGCCGTACGCACCGAGGTTCTTGCCGGGGTAGAAGCTGGTGGCCGCCACGGACCCGAAGCGTCCCGCCGACCGTCCCTGCCGGGTGGCCCCCTGGGACTGGGCCGCGTCCTCGATCACCGTGATGTCGCGCTCACCGAGAGATGCCGGCAGCAGATCGAAGGGGGCGACCTGGCCGTAGAGGTCGACTGCGATGACAGCCCGGGTCCTGTCCGTCAGCGCGTCCTCGACCGCTGCCGGGTCCATGAGGAGTGCCTCGTCGTCCACGTCGACGAACACCGGCCGCGCCCCCGCCCGGACGACCGCCTCCGCCGTGGCGATGAACGTGTTTGCGGGGAGCACCACCTCGTCGTCCGGCCCGACCCCGACCCCCCGCAGGGCCATCTCGAGGGCGTCAGTGCCGTTGCCGACGCCGACGCACGCGCGAGCCCCGACGAAGTCGGCGTACTCCTGCTCGAACGCGGCCACCGCCTTGCCTCCGACGAAGTCCCCGGTGGAGAGGACCTCGGTGAAGCCTGCCTGCACCTCGTCCGCGATGCGCCGGTGCTGCACCGACAAGTCAACCAACGGAACCATCTGCACGGTAAGCCTCCTCGAGATGTCACCATGACCGCGGGCGATCCAGGGGGTCGCACGATCGGCGTGAGATCGGTGGGTCAGTCGCTCGGCGACGGCGACCACAGCGTCACGACGGGAGTCATGCGCGAGTGCGTTCGGCGTGCCACCAGTCGACCAGTCGCCCGAGGCCCTGCCTCAGCTCCACCTCAGGCACCCAGCCCAGCTGTCGCCGCGCCGCGTCGATGGACGCGAGCCGCCGAGTCACACCGTTCACGGAACGCCCGGGACCGAACTCCACGGACAGGTCGCTCCCCATGGTGTCGAGCAGCGCCTCGGCCAGCTCCAGCAGGCTCGTCTCGGTGCTGCTGCCGATGTTGAACACAGCGTCGGTGACGGCCGCCTCGGCCGCGAGCAGGTTCGCCCTGGCTATGTCGGTCGTGAAGACGAAGTCCATGGTCTGCGCCCCGTCGCCGAGGATGATCGGCGGGTCACCGGCCTCGATGCGTTCCATCCAGCGGATCAGCACCTCCGTGTAGAGCCCGTGGACGTCCATGCGGGGGCCGTACACGTTGAAGTAGCGCAGGGCCACGTAGTCGAGTCCGTACATCGCATGGAAGCTGCGCAGCATCCCCTCGTTGAAGACCTTGGCCGCCCCGTAGAACGTGTCGTTGGACCAGGGAGCCGCCGCCTCGGTCGTCGGGAACTCGGAGGCCAGCCCGTAGACGGAGGCGGAGGACGCGGCGACGACCTTGCGCACCTTCGCGGCGGCCGCCGCCTCGAGGACGTTGAAGGTGCCGTCCGCGAGCACCTGTAGCGCAAGACGGGGCTCTTCGGCGCACTGCGTGATCCGGATGGCCGCCTGGTGGAACACGAGGTCCACACCCTCGGTCGCGTGCTGGACCAGCCCGACGTCGCGGATGTCACCCTCGACCACCTCGACCCGCCCCGACGCCAACGCGCCGGAGAGGTTCTCCTTGCGGCCCCGCACGAAGTTGTCCAGGACGCGGATCTCCGCGGCCTCGGCCGCCACGAGCTGGTCGACGATCGTGGAGCCGATGGTGCCTGCGCCCCCTGTCACCAAGCAGATGCTGCCCTTGATCACTTGCTCTCTCCCACCGTGACGAACGCTCCGTCGAGCCGCAGGCTCTGCGCCGCCGCCTCGAGCACACGCATGACCCGCAGGCCGGCCCAGCCGTCGGTGGCTGCGGGCCGACCCTCGGTGATGCTGGCGACGAACTCGCCCACCATCGAGCGCAGCGCTTCGTGCTCGTGCAGGGCCGGCGCCACCATGTCGCCCGTCCGGTACGAGATCCTCATCTGCTTCCGGTCGTCGGCGGCGAGCTCCTCCGAGCCGCGTCGCTCGACGCCCCGGTCGTAGACCGAGAGCCGCTGGCTGGGGTTCAGGTCGTCCCAGACGACGGTCCGGTGAGAGCCCCCGATGACCATCGTGCGGATCTTGACGGGGCTGAGCCAGTTGACGTGGATGTGCGCCATGGCCCCGGTCGAGAGCCTGAGGGTCAGGTAGGCCACGCAGGCCATGCCGTGCCCGATGGGGTCGGCCCCGTGGGAGGCGACCTCGACGACCGAAACCCCTTGTGGCAAGAGGTAGTCGAGGATGGAGATGTCATGGGGAGCCAGATCCCAGAGCACGTCGACGTCGGGCTGGACGAGGCCAAGGTTGATCCGCACGGAGTCGACGAACTGGACGTCACCCACCTCGCCGCTGGAGACCAGCCGCTGCAGCTCCTTGACCGCCGGGGTGTAGCAGTAGGTGTGGTCGCACATGAGGACCAGTCCCCGGTCCAGCGCTGCGTGGACGAGCTTCTCACCGTCCGCGAGCGCGGAGGTCAGGGGCTTCTCGACCAGGACGTGCTTGCCGGCGTCGAGGGCGGCCATCGCCAGCGCGAAGTGCGAGGCGGCCGGCGTCGCGATGGCAACCGCCTGGACCTCCGGGTCGCTCAGGATCTCGTCGAAGGAGTCGGTGGTCGCGACGGTCGAGTAGGGCCCGAGGACGCGTCGCGCCCGATCCTCGTCGAGGTCGCAGAGCCAGCGCAGATGGAGCGATGGCGTCGCCATCGCGTTCCGAACCAGGTTCGGCCCCCAGTATCCTGCCCCCACGACCGCCATCCCAATGGCTGCGGTCATATCATGCAGGCTAGCTGCGGACCAAGCAGCGACAGGGTCGTTCGAGAAAACTCCCATCAGCTCCAGATGTCGTGGTGCACGTTGAAGATCACCCGCGACCCGTAGGGGTCGATCTTGATGGGGAGCTCCTTCATGTGCGCCAACGCCTCTCGGACCGACCGCTGCTTCTCGAGCGGGCACACCACGAGCAGGAAGCCACCGCCGCCGGCGCCCGTCACCTTCGCGCCGGTGGCACCGGCAACGACGGCCGCCTCGACGGCCGCGTCAATGAGGTCGTTGGACACGCCGGTGGCGAGCTCGCGCTTGGCCGTCCAGCTCTTGTTGAGCGCGACGCCGAGGGCATCCACGTCCCCAGCCCGCAGACCGTCCGCGGCCTCGCCGGCCAGGTCGCGCAGCTGTGCGAGCTGCGGCAGCCGGTTGGCGATGTTCGCCCGCTGCTCGCCGAGGATGGAGCTCGCCTGGCGGGTCGCGCCGGTGTAGAAGAGGAGCAGCTCGTCCTGAATGCGCCGGCGCTGGTGAGCCGAGAGCTCGAGCTGGTTGACGGCCACCCGGTCGCCCCGGCCGAACTCGATGTCGCACACACCCCCGAAGGCTGCGGCGTACTGATCCTGCTTCCCGATCGGCTTGCGGCACCGGTCGATCTCGATCCCGCAGGCACGGTCCGCCAGCTCCTCGGCCGTCAGCTGCCGGCCCTGGTAGGTGAACAGCGCCTGCAGCAGCCCCACCGTGACGGCTGACGAGGAGCCCAGGCCGGACCCGGCGGAGGGGATGTCCGCCAGCGTGGTGATCTCCACTCCCCCGCGGACCCCCGTCATGTGCAGCGCCTCCCGGACCAGCTCGTGCTGGAGGTCCTCGACCCTGGACACGATCTCCTTGGTCGAGTAGTTGACGTAGATGTCGTCGTCGAAGCGCTGCTTCACCACGACGTAGACGTACTTGTCGATGGCGGCGTTGAGCACCCGCCCCCCGTGCTCGCGGTAGTAGTCCGGCAGGTCCGTCCCGCCGCCGACGAGCCCCACGCGTAGTGGTGTCTGGGTGATGATCATGAGCTGGACCGCCTTTCCCTTCTCGTCACAACAAAGGCGAGTGCCGAAGGTTCGTGTGCCTCGGGGTCGCGCCGGCGCCGAGTTCAAACTCCGCGGTGTCTCCACGACCGGCGGCGCAGCCACCACTGCGCCTTCTGGCTCAGCAGGAACTGCAGGTCTCGCGGGCTGAGCCCGTGCCCGGACCCGAGGGTGCGGTAGAGATGAACGTGCTCGATGGCCGGCCAGCACTGGACGGCGAAGGTCAGTAACTCGTCCATGCCCTCCTCCGCCTCGAACGTGCCACTACCCAAGAGCCGGCGACCGAGCTCTGTTCGGCGAAGGCGGCCGCGATCGTGAACCCGCCCTGCCGCCCACAGCGCCTCCCGGGCGAGTTGCTGGTGCACCATGGCGGACAAGCGTTCCGGGCGCGGCAGTCTCGGCCGGTCCCGCTCCAGAACCAGCTCGAAGACGGATCGCCGCTGGCGCAGGTCCATCAGCGGACTGACCGCTTTTCTCATGTTGTCGCCGTGGAGGCGGTAGTACGCCTGATCCACGCCTCGAATGAAAGCCACGGCGCCGTTGGTGGCAAGCCGCATGTACATCTCCATGTCGGCCGTCTTGGGGAGGTCAGGGTCGTATCCCCCAACCTGCTTTTGGAGAGACGTGCGCACGACGACCTCGGGCGAGGTGATGGGGTTCTCTGCCTGCCGGTAGCGATAGTCGAGCCACGTCCGCCCTGACCACACCGTCCAACCACGGACCGTCGTGCGGGCAGGCGGCAGCGGCGAGCCATCGTCGAACCAGAGTGCCCGACCGTAGACGAAGCCGACCTCCGGGTGCGCGTCGAGCAAGGCGCCCGCTCGCGCTAAGGCTCCCGGCGTGGCACGGTCGTCGGCCGACAGCAACATGCAGTAGTCGCCATCGGCCCACTCGAGCCCCTCGTTGAAGGTGGCGATGTTCCCCCGGTTCGAGTCGTGGACCACCACCTCGACCTGGGGCCGACGCGAGGCGATCTCCTTCGCCACTGCCGCGCTGTCGTCGGGCGATGCATCATCGATGATGAGCACTCGCACGTCGACGCCCGGCTGATCGTCGATAACGCTGCTCACGGCCGCCTCCAGGAAGTGGCCGTACCGGTAGCAGGGGATGAACACGCTGAATGTGCTCATCGCGGCTCCACCGCCTCGTTCGACCACGCTGTCATGCCCGCCCACCCCCAGGT